>VAWU01000070.1 GCA_005888325.1 Actinomycetota bacterium | reverse complement strand
TCGATGTCGCCCAGCTCAGCCGCGACCGCGATGCGCTGCGCGAGCACTCGCGACGGACGCGTGACTTCGAGCTGCGCTTCACCGCCTGGCACGTCGGCGTGACCAAGCCCGTGATCGCGGCGGTGAACGGGGTCTGCGCGGGCGCGGGTCTGCACTTCGTGGCGGACGCCGACATCGTGATCGCGTCACGTGACGCGACGTTCCTCGATCCGCACGTCTCGGTGGGCCAGGTGAGCGCGTTCGAGACCATCGCCCTCGTCCGCAAGTCGCCGATGGAGGCGATCGCCCGCATGGCGCTCATCGGGCGCCACGAGCGGATGACCGCGGCGCGCGCATACGAGCTCGGCATCGTCAGCGAGGTCGTCGACCCGGAGGGTCTGCACGACGTGGCTCAGGCGCTCGGCGAGACGATCGCCCGTAACCCCCCGGAGGCGCTCCGACGTACCAAGCAGCTCCTCTGGCTTGCCCTGGAGACGACGTGAGCCCCGTCTACGAGCACCTGAAGGTCGAACGCCGCGGTCGCGTGGGTTGGCTGATCAACAACCGGCCCGACCAGCTCAACGCCATGAACGCCAAGATGCGCGACGAGTTCGCCGACGCGTGGCTCGAGCTCGACCGCGACCCCCAGGTGCGCGTGATCGTCCACACGGGCGAGGGACGCGCCTTCCAGACCGGCGTCGACGTGACGGAGATCGCGTCCGACGGCGTGGGCATGCAGCGTTACCGTGAGTCGCTCGAGCATTTCGACCTGCATTTCACCGCGTGGCACCAGAAGGTGTGGAAGCCGGTCATCACCGCGGTGAACGGGATCTGCGCGGGCGGCGGGTTCCACTGGATTGCCGACGCGGACATCGTGATCGCGGCGTCGGATGCGCAGTTCTTCGACCCTCACGTGTCCATCGGCCAGGTCGTCGCGCTGGAGGCGATCGGCCTCATCCGCAAGATGCCGGTCGAGGCGGTGATGCGCATGGCGTTCGTCGGCAAGCACGAACGCCTGTCCGCCGCGCGCGCCTATGAGCTCGGCATGCTCAGCCAGGTCGTCGACCCTCCGGAACGCCTCCGCGAGGAGGCACAGGCGCTCGCCGAGAAGATCGCCCGCAACTCGCCCGAGGCGATGCGACTCACCAAGCAGGCGTTGTGGGGCGCGCTGGAGACGGGGCTCACCGAAGCGTGTCGCGCCGGGGCGAAGCACCTGGTCGCCATGTGGGGCCATCCCGATCAGGACGAGGGCCCACGCGCCTTCGCGGAGAGACGCGAGCCGCAGTGGACCGAGCCGGAGCCCGGAGAGGAGCGACCATGACCGAGCCACCCGAAGTGACGGTGCCACCCGAGGGCGGACGCGACGACTACAGCGGGCCGTTCGACCCCGACTTCCGCTACGAGGACCTCTCCCGCGACGCGCTGGTGAAGCTGGTGCGTGAGTTCGCTCTCATCGCCCATCTGCTCGACCGCTCGGTCTTCACCGCGGTCGGGATGAAGTACGGCCAGCAGGCCGTCGAGGAGCTCGCCATCGCCGAGTGGATGGGCGCGAGCCCGATCTACACCGAGCGGATCCGCAAGGCGTTCGGCATCGAGGGCGACGACGTGGCCGCCATCTTCAAGTCGCTCCAGCTCGACCCGGGGTTCGTGCACCAGTACATGGACGTGCGGTACGAGGTGGTCGACGACAAGCACGGCTACTTCGAGCTCGCCCACTGTGGCGCGCTCATGGATGTCGAGCCCTTCGGCGAGCGGCAGGTGGTGGGGATGTGCCACCACATCGAGGACCCCACGTTCGACGCGACCGTGAGCGCGATCAACCCGAGGGCGCGTTGTCGTCCGGTGCACCGCCCGCCGCGCAGCCGCGGTGACCAGCTGCCCCACTGCCGGTGGGAGGTGGTGATCGACGACGCCGCCGAGCCCCTCGCCGAACCCGAGATCACCCGCATGGTGCGGGGCACGACGGCGGCCACGCACGAGTGGCAGCCGATCGGCACGCCGCGCCCGTACCACCCGTGAGCGAGAGCGCTCGGCAGAGCCTCGCCGACCTGCTGGTCGACGGCGACCCGGGCGCGCCGATGGTCCTGGCGGGTGAGGAGACGCTGACCCGCGCCGATCTGATGCGGGATGCGACGGGTGTGCACGACGCGCTCGTGGCCGCGGGCGTGGGCCCCGGTGAAGCGGTCGCGGCGGTGCTGCCCGACCGGCCCGCGACGCTGGCCGCGCTGTTCGGGGTCTGGCTCGCCCACGCGGTCTACGTGCCGCTCAACCCGCGCGCCACGGCTCGAGAGCACGCGCGCGTGCTCGGAGAGGTGCGGCCGGCTGTGCTGGTGCGCACGACGGGGGTCGAGCCCGCGGGCCCGGCCGGCGACGGAAGCCAGGAGCAGGGGCCTCCGATCCGGCACGACATCGACGTGGCGCTCGTGCAGCTCACGTCGGGCACCACGGGGCCGTCGAAGCCGGTGCCGCTCCGGCACAGCACCGTGCTCGCGCTGATCGACGGGGTGCTCCAGAAGCTGGGCTGGCGCGGCCCCGACCCCGGCCGGCCCGCGCAACCCAACCTCATCCCCGTCTCGCTGTCGCTGTGGGCGGGCATCTACAACGTGCTCTTCGCGTTCCGGGTGGGTGCGCCGGTCGTGCTGATGGAAGCGTTCTCCACGACGGAGCTCGCCGAGCTCGTGCGCCGGTTCGAGATCCGCTCGGTGGTGCTGCCTCCCGCGGCGATGACGATGCTGTGCGACGACGACACCGTCACCGACCTCCGACCCCTCCGCATCGTGCGGAGCATCACGGCGCCGCTGTCACCGCTCCAGGCCCGGCGCTTCCGCGACAAGTTCGGCATCACCGTCCTGAACAGCTACGGGCAGACCGAGCTCGGCGGGGAGGTCGTGGGGTGGAACGCCGCGGACGCACGTGAGCACGGTGACGCCAAGTTGGGCGCGGTGGGCCGTCCCCACGAGGGCGTCGACCTGCGGCTGGACGACACCGGTGAGCTGTGGGTGCACACCGCGGCGATGGGCGACGGCGAGTACCAGCGCACCGGCGACATCGCGACGGTCGACGACGACGGTTTCGTGTGGATCGAGGGCAGGGTGTCCGACATGGTGAACCGCGGCGGGCTGAAGGTGTTCCCCGCCGAGATCGAGGAGGTGCTTCGTCTGCACCCCGACGTGCAGGATGTCGCGGTCACCGGTGTGCCCGACGCTCGGCTGGGCGAGGTGCCGTGGGCGTTCGTGGTGACGAGGGGCGCGGGTATGGACGCGCGAGCGCTCGAGGAGCACTGCCGCGCGCACTTGGCGCCGTACAAGGTGCCCGTGCGGTTCGAGGCGGTCGACGCCCTGCCTCGCAACGAGGTCGGCAAGGTCGTGCACCGCGACCTGAAACCTGAAGAGCTGAGGAGCTGAGGAGCTGAGCGTGGCGCGATTTCCGTTCCCGATGCCCTACGGCTGGTTCAAGGTGGCGCTGTCGGAAGAGGTGCCGGCGGGTGAGGTGGTGACGCGTCGCTACTTCGACACCGAGCTCGTGGTGTGGCGCGACAGCGCGGGCGGGTTGGCGTGTCACGAGGCCTACTGCGCGCACCTCGGCGCGCACATCGGGGTCGGCGGCCACGTCGAGGGCGACTGTCTTCGATGCCCGTTCCATGGCTGGGCCTACGACCGCACCGGCGCGAACTGCGACATCCCCTACGCGCGTCATCCCAACGCCAAGGCACGCCTTCGCACCTATCCCGTCGCCGAGCGCTCGGGGATCGTGTTCGCGTGGTACCACCCACACGCCGCGGAGCCCCTGTGGGAGGCACGCGACGTGCCGGAGCACGACGACCCCGAGTTCAGCGACTACGAGGTGCACGACTACACGATCGCCACGTGCCTCCAGGAGGTGGCCGAGAACGGCTTCGACCACGCCCATTTCGAGTTCGTGCACCGCCATCCGAAGGTGGGCGACACCGAGAGCGTCACCTTCGACGGCATCCGACGGGTGGTGCTGTCGTCGCAGCAGTTCCCGTCGTCACGGGGCCCGGTGGACGCGCGCATCGACGTCTACGGTTGGGGCCCCGGTTTCGCCATCACGCGCTACAAGGGCCTCATCGAGGCGTCGCTCGTCGGCCTGTCGACCCCGATCGACGCCGAGCACATGCACCTCACGTTCCTGTTCCTCCTGCGGAACCCCGACGCCGACGAGCACACCGCGAACATCGGGCGCGCCTTCGTGAAGTCGGTGACGAGCGAGGTGCAACAGGACATCCCGATCTGGGAGCACAAGCGCTACCAGCCCACGCCGGCCCTGGCCGCGAGCGAGCAGCCGATCATGCAGTTCCGCCGCTGGTTCTCGCAGTTCTACGTCGACGGCTGACGGACACGAAGCAACAGCATCACGTCGACGGCTGGCCGGCTGCCAGGAACTCGGCGATGGCGGGCCAGGCGGTCGGGTCCTGGAACAGGAAGGCGTGGCCTCCGTCGAACACCTGCAGGACGGCGCTCGGGATCTGCGCGGCCAGCGCCTCGGCGTTGGCGAGCGGCGCGATCGCGTCGAAGCGGCCCGCGCACACGAGCGTCGGCATCGTCAGCTGCCCGAGGCGGGCGTAGGTGTCGTGGGTGGCGCGGGCTTCGAGCTGCCGACGGGCGCCGGCTATGGCATCCGCGTCCTGCGGGCCGACACCCGCGCGGGCCCGCATGAGATCGACGATCGCCGGGTTGGCCGCCTGCCAGCTCGCATCCCAACGGCTGTCCATCAGGCCCAAGTGGCGCGCGAGGCGCTCCTCCTGGGGGAGCCCGTCGAGCTCGTGCAAGGGGTACGACGATCCTCCCGAACCGCCGCTCGACGTGCAGCACAGCACGAGCCGCGTCACCCGTCGGGGCGCGAGCAGCGCCATCTCCTGCGCGACCATGCCGCCGAATGAGATGCCGAGGACCGCGCACCGGTCCCACGCCACCGCGTCGAGCAGCTCCATCGCGTCCTGCCCGTAGTCCGCCATCGTGTACGCCGCGTCGGGCTTGTCCGACCGACCGAGGCCGCGCTGGTCGTAGGCCAGCAGGTCGAAGGTCGCGGCGAGCGGGCCCCCGAGGATGCTCGGCTCCTGACGCAGGTCGCCGCCGGTGCCGCTGATCAGCAGCACGGGTGGCCCCGACGGGCGGCCGCCGCGCTCGTAGTGCAGCTCGATGTCGCGGACGCGTGCTCGGGGCACGTCGTCAGCTGCGGGCCGCTCGGGCGCGCAACTCGTACTTGAGGACCTTGCCGCTGGCGTTCAGCGGCAGCTCGCCGACGAGCTGCACCGTGCGCGGCGCCTTGTAGTTCGCCATGTGCTCGCGACACCAGGCGACGAGCGCGTCGGGATCGACCGTGTCGCCGGTGCGCGGCACGACGAAGGCCGCGCCCACCTCACCCAGTCGCGCGTCGGGCACGCCCACCACCGCGACCTGAGCCACGGCCGGATGCTGGAGCATGATGCCCTCGATCTCGGCGGGGTAGGCGTTGAATCCGCCGACGATGAACATGTCCTTCTTGCGGTCGGTGATCGCGAGGTTGCCGCGTCCATCGAACACGCCGACGTCGCCGGTGTGGAGCCATCCGTCCGGGTCGATGGCCTCGGCCGTCGCCTCGGGGTCGTCGAGGTAGCCCTTCATGAGGTTGTAGCCGCGCACGAGCACCTCGCCCGGCTCACCGGTGCCCATCGTCCGTCCGCCGTCGTCGACGACGCGCACCTCGACGCCGGGGATGGGCCGTCCGACCGTCTTGGCGATGGTGTCGGGGTCGTCGTCGTGGCGGCACATGGTGGCGATGCCGGTGGCCTCGGTGAGCCCGTAGCCGGTGACGACCGTCTCGAACGGCAGCTCCTTGCGCATGCGGACGATCAGCTCCACGGGAATGCTCGCGGCGCCGGTCACGGCCAGCCGCAGCGACGACAGGTCGAAGCCCGCCCGGTCCGGGTGGTTCAGCATCGTCTGGTAGACCGCCGGTGGCCCCGGCAGCATCGTGACGTGCTCCTCGTGCACCCGGCGCATCACCGCGGACGCGTCGAACACCGCGTGGGGCAGCACGGTCGCGCCGCGCAGCAGTGACGCGAGGATGCCCGCCTTCAGGCCGAAGGCGTGGAAGAACGGGTTGACCACGAGGTAGCGGTCGCCCTCCCGCAGACCCACGACCTCCGACCAGCTCCAGTAGGCGCGGATGCTCGCTCCGTGGGTGAGCATGGCGCCCTTGGGCGCGCCGGTCGTGCCCGAAGTGAAGAGGATGTCGGACGTGTCCTCGCGGTCGAGAGCGGCAACACGCGCCTCCACCTCCTGCGGCGTCACCGCGCTCGCGCCGGCCAGGAGGTCGGCCCACGACGTGGAGCCCGGCGGCACGCGACCACGCAGCACGACGGTGTGCTCGAGCGCATCGAGCCCGTCGACGCCATCGAGGAGCGCGAGATAGTCGGTGTCGAGGAAGTCGGTGACGGTGAGGAGCATCCGAGCGCCGGAGGCGCGCAGCACGTGACCCGCCTCGGTGCCCTTGAAGCGGGTGTTCAGCGGCACGACCACGCAGCCGGCGGTGTAGACCCCGAGCGCGGCGATCGCCCACTGCGCGACGTTCGGCGCCCAGATGGCGACGCGGTCGCCCACGACCAGACCGGAGGCGACGAAGGCGCGTGCCGCGGTGTCGACCGCATCTGCGAGCGACGAGAACGACCAGTGGTCGTCTCCGTCGACGAGGGCGTCGCGGTCACCGAAGCGGGCCGCGGCCCGGCGCACGACGAGGGGAATGGTGGACGGCAGGTCGCCAGGGTCGAGCTCGTCGGTGTCGCGGTCGTCGGCATCGAGCTTCTCGCGGTGGTCGGTCATGGCGCGGCTCATCCTACGGCTCGACTGATCCGCGACCGGTCTGACACGATGACGCCATGGCTATCGCTGCAGACCTGATCGTCCGCCACGCGAGCGACGCGGAGCTGCCCTGGGTCGACGGTGGCGGCGGGATCGAGCTCAAGCTCCTCCGCGTGTCGCTGTCGACCGGCGTCTGGGTGGTCCGCAACCGGTTCGCCCCCGGGGTGGAGCTTCCCACCCACAAACACACCGGCCAGGTGGAGGGGTTCACGCTCGCGGGCCGCTGGCACTACCGCGAGTACGACTTCTACAGCACCGCGGGCTCCTACATCCACGAGCCCGCGGGCTCGATCCACACCCTCCATGTGCCCGAGGACAACACCGCGCCGACCGAGGTCCTGTTCGTCATCGAGGGCGCGCTGATCAACCTCGGGCCCGAGGGCGCGATCGAGAGCGTCGTCGACGGCGAGCTGACGTTGCTCGGCTACCAGGCGCTGTGCGAGGCCAACGGCCTGCCGGAGCCCGTCGGCATCCTGCGCGACTAGGGCACTGAGTGCCCGACGACCCCACCGCCTTCCTGCTCGACGATCGGGCGTTCGCCGGCGATCCCTTCCCTGCCTACGCGCGGCTGCGCGCCGAGGCGCCCGTGGCGCGCAACGCGGAGGTCGGCTTCTGGGTGCTCAGCAAGCACGCGGACGTCCTGGCCGCGTCGACCGATCCGGCCACCTTCTGCTCGCGCCGAGGGATCCTGCTCCTCGAGATCGGAGCCGACTACGCGTCGCCACCGACGATGATGCACACTGACCCGCCGGAGCACACGAGGTACCGCGCGCTCGCGCAGCCCGGCTTCGCGCCGTCGCTCATCCGGTCGCTCGAGCCGGTGGTGCGCGTGCGGGCCCGCACCCTGCTCGACGGCCTCGAGCCCGGCGCGGCACGCGACGTGGTGGCGCCGGTCACCGTGCCCTTCCCGTTGCAGATCATCGCCGAGCTGCTCGGGATCCCCGACGACGAGTGGCCCCGCTTCCACCTGTGGTCGGAGGCTGTGATCCCGGGCGCCCTCGACCTTCCCGACGACGAACGCCAGGCGCTGCAGGCGGAGATGGTGACCTACCTGGTGGGGGAGGCCAAGGCCCGGCGCGACGCGCCGCGCGACGACTTCATCTCGGCGCTGGGGGCGGCCGAGGTCGACGGTGAGCGTCTCTCCGACGACGAGCTCGCCATGTTCCTGGTGCAGCTGCTCGTCGCCGGCAACGAGACCAGTCGCAACATGTTGTCGGGTGGCCTGGTGGCGTTGGCGGAGCGCCCGGACCAGTGGCAGGCCCTGCGCGACGATCGCAGGCGCGTCGTCACCGCGGTGGAGGAGCTCCTGCGGTGGACGACCCCCGTCGTCTACTTCATGCGTACGGCGACGCGCGATGTCGAGGTGCGCGGGGCGCGCATCGGCGAGGGTGAACCGGTGGTGCTCCTTTACGCATCGGCGAACCGCGACCGCGACGAGTTCGGCCCGTCGGCCGACGAGTTCGACGTCACCCGCAGCCCCAACCGCCACATGGCGTTCGGCTTCGGGCCGCACTTCTGCATCGGCGCCGCCCTCGCCCGTCTCGAAGGACGCGTGCTCCTCGAGGAGCTGCTCGACCGCTTCGCCCGGGTGGAGTCGGGCGGACCCGTCGAGCGCAGCGCGTCACCGGTGATCGCCGGGATCCAGCGCGCGCCGCTGGTCTTTCACGCGGCCTGAGCAGTCGCCCGGCGGGGCTCCGCCGGCTCGGCGCGCCGGTAGATTCTCCCGACATGTCGTTGGGCCTTGCGATCGTCGTCGGCGCGTCGGTCGCAGTGGTCGCCGGGTTCCGCTCGAGCTGGTCGCCTTGAGGTGAGTCGATGCTTGCGAGCATCCACCCGCTCGGCGAGCGGGCCCGGGGACGTCGATGGGGCATCACCGTGAGCGCGTTCATCGCGGGCGCGGGCGCGGCCGGCGCGGGCGCGGGCGGACTGCTCGGCCTCGCGGGCGCGACGGTCCGTGACCGCGTCGGTCTCCCCCTCGGGCCGGTGGTGGCGATCGTGGTGGCCGCGGTCGTGGCCGGGATCGCGCTCGACCTCCGCGTCGCGGGACTGCGTCTGCCCACGGTGCACCGCCAAGTCAACGAGGACTGGCTCAACCGGTACCGCGGCGGCGTGTACGGGTTCGGCTTCGGGTTCCAGCTGGGCCTCGGCGTCGTCACCATCGTCACCACCGCGACCGTGTACCTCACGTTCGCCCTCGCCTTCCTCGCCGGGTCGGCGTGGGCCGGGCTAGCGATCGGCGCCGCCTTCGGGCTCGTGCGGGGCGCGAGCCTTCTCCTCGCCGCTGGCGTGCAGACCCCTCAGCAGCTGTCGGCGCTGCACCGGCGCCTCCAGCGGTGGGCACCGCTCTCACGCCGGGTCACCCTTGCCACCCAGCTCGCCGTAGCGGCCGTGGCGTTGACGGCGGTGGCGCGCGCCTGACCGCGGTCGCGGGCGGCGCTCACGGGGACCAGGGCGCGGGCCAGTCGTCGGGCCGGAGCAGCGCGTCGCTCCCGCCGTCGACCCACACCACCGACCCGCAGAAGAAGCGGGCCTCCGGCCCCAGCAGGAACGCGATGAGCGCGGCGATCTCCTCGGCACGACCCGGGCGGCCGACGGGAATCGGGAGCTGCTGGAGCAGGGGACCGAGCACCGGGTCGTCGCGCGTCTCGTCGGCGAGCGGGGTGGCGGTCAGGCCCGGCGCGATGGCGTTGAGCCGGATGCCTGCGCCGACCCACGCCGAGGTCGGCGCGTGGCGCCGGACCCACCGGGCGACAGCCACCTTGGTCGCAGGGTACGCGCGCATCGAGTCACCCGCGTCGGCGAGCGTGCGCGCCCCGTCCTCGTCGCCGCTGAGGCAGGCGGCAACCAGCTCCGGCGACCATCCGGGCTGCACCGTCGTCGAGTTGGAGCTGATCGCGACCGCGGCCGGCTCGTCGCCCCGGGCGAGCACGGGTTGCAGCCCGGCGAGCAGTTCGACCGTGCCGAAGTAGTTCACCGAGACGAGCATCGACGCGGCGCGGCCCGTGGCGCCGCCGAGCCCGGCGCACGTGACGAGCCCGTCGAGCGTGCCGTCGCAGCGTCGCGCCACCTCGTCGATCGCGGTCCGTCGACCTGTCGCCGTCGCGAGGTCACACGTGACGTCCGCGGCGCGCCGGTCGACGCCGATGACGCGGTCGCCCTGCCGCGCCAGGCGGGCCGCGGTGGCGGCGCCGATACCCGACGCGGCCCCGGTGACGGCGATGGTGCGCATGCACGATCCTTGCGCGCCGGCGACCTCCCGGGTGGGCACCGGGCCCGAGCCGGCGGGCCGGTTGGGCGTAGCGTGACCGCCGTGCCGTACGCGGACACCGCTCGCAAGCTGGCGTCGACGATCGAGCCTCGGCGCGCCGAGATCGAGCGCGGCCGGCGACTCCCGCCCGACCTCGTGGCGCAGCTCGCCGGTGCGGGATTGTTCAACCTGTGCGTCCCGCGTGCCTACGGGGGCGGCGAGATCGAGCCCGCGGACCTGGTCGAGACGATCGAGGCCGTCGCGCGCGCCGACGGTTCGACGGGGTGGTGCGTGATGATCGGCGCCACCAGTGGGATGGTTGCGGCCTACCTGCCGGACGACGAGGCGCGGGCCATCTACCGGTCCTCCGACGTCGTGACCGGCGGGGTGTTCGCGCCCCGGGGGACGGCGACGCCGGTCGAGGGCGGCTTCCGGATGAACGGTCGGTGGGCGTTCGCCAGCGGCAGCCAGCACTGCGCGTGGCTGATGGGCGGCTGCCTCGTGGGCGGCGCCGACGGAGCCCGCGGCGGCGACGGTGCCCCCGACGGTGCGCCCGACGCCCGGCTGCTCCTGCTTCCTACGGGCGAGGTCGAGATCCTCGACACGTGGACGGTGGCGGGGTTGTGCGGCACGGGGAGCCACGACATGGTGGTCACCGACGCGTTCGTGCCCGCGGGGCGAGCCGTCTCCCTCGTGACCGAGCCGCCTCGTCAACGCGGCGCGCTCTACGCCTTTCCGCTGTTCGGTCTGCTCGCGCTCGGCATCGCCGCGGTCGCGCTCGGCCTGGGTCGGGCCGCGGTCGACGAGCTGACCGACCTGGCCGGCGTGAAGGTGCCGACGGGGAGCCGCCGTCGGCTGGCGCAGCGCAGCGCGGTCCAGGCGGACGTGGCGCGGGCCGAGGCGCGTCTGCGCTCGGGCCGCGCCTTTCTGCTCGACGCAGTCGGTGCGGCGTGGGCGTCCGCATGCGCGGGTGACGACATCTCGCTCGAGCAGCGGGCGCTGCTGCGCACCGCGGCCACGCACGCGACCCGCGAGGCGGCGGCCACCGTCGACCTCGCCTACGAGGCCGGCGGTGGCTCGTCGATCTACGCGTCGAGCCCCCTGCAACGCCACTTCCGCGACGTGCACGTGGTCACCCAGCACGTGATGGTCGCCCCCGCGACCTATGAGCTGACCGGACGCGTGCTCCTCGGCATCCCGACCGACACCACGATGCTCTGAACGCATGGACGACGAGTCGTTCTCCGCGCTTCGCCTCGAGCGGATCGGGCCCGTGCTGCGGGTGACGATCGACAACCCCGCGAGCGAGCTCAACACGGTCGACGAGCGCCTGCACCACGAGCTCACCGCACTGTTCGCGGCGCTCCGCGACGAGCGTGACGCGCGTGCGGTCGTGCTGACCGGCCGCGGACGCGCGTTCTCGGCCGGCGGCGACTTCGACTGGTTCCCCGAGCTGCGCGACGTCGAGCGCCTCGACGCCCTGCGGCACGACGCCAGGCAGCTCATCACCGATCTTCTCGACGTCGAGCTGCCGATCGTCGCCGCCGTCAACGGACTCGCGATCGGGCTGGGCGCGTCGATCGCCCTGCTCTGTGACGTCATCCTCATGGCCGACGACGCAACCCTCGCCGACCCGCACGTGAGGGTGGGCATCGTCGCGGGCGACGGCGGCGCCGTCATCTGGCCCCTCGCGGTCGGACCGGCGCGGGCCAAGCAGTACCTGCTGACCGGCGACCCGTTGACCGCCCACGAAGCCGAGCGCATCGGGCTCGTGAACCGGGTCGTGCCCGCGGCCGAGCTGGATGCGGCGGCGATGGCGTTCGCCGACCGGCTGGCCGCGGGAGCTCCGCTCGCGGTGCGTTACACCAAGCTCGCGGTCAACAAGCTGGTGAAGGAGGCGTTGAACGTGGCCTTCGACACCTCGACCGCGCTCGAGCTGCTCACGTTCCTCAGCGACGACCATGAGGAGGCACTGCGCGCCATGCGAGAGAAGCGAGCGCCCGTGTTCCGCGGGCGCTGACGGGCCGGCCGTGGACCTGCAGGAGGCCATCCTCACGACCCGGGCCATCCGGCGCTTCACCGATGCGCCGGTCACCGACGACGAGCTCCTCACGTGCTTGCGCGCGGCCGTGCAGGCGCCCAGCGGCGGCAACATCCAGCCCTGGCAGTTCCTCGTGGTCACCGAGGTGGGCACGCGGCGTGCGGTGGCGGAGCTCTACCGCCGCGCCTACGAGCGCTACGAGCGGGCGCTGCTGGCCGCGCTGCCACCGTTCCGGTCGGCCGACGACGAGGCCGCCTTCACGCGCACGGTCCGGGCATCGCGTCACCTCGCCGAGCACCTCGCCGAGGTGCCCGCGCTCGTGCTCTTCCTCATGCCCGACATCTCGATGACGTTGCACGACGACGACGGCCCCCTCGACGTGGGCACGCCGTACGCGTCGGTCTATCCCGCGGTGCAGAACTTCATGCTGGCGGCGCGCGGCCTCGGGCTCGGCACGACCCTGACGACGGTCTACCGGGTCCACCACGACGAGCTCCGCGCGCTGTGCGGGATCCCCGATCGCTTCCAGGTGGTGGCGCTCGTGCCGGTCGGGCGGCCGCGCAGTCGGTTCGGCGTCGCCCGGCGCCGTCCGGTCGAATCGCTCACCCACTGGGACCGCTTCGGCGCCCGGCGCTGAGGCAGGGCGGCCCCGAGACCGACCGTCAGCAGCCGGCCGGTGCCGTTGTCGAGGTCGTCGGCGAGGTCGAGGTCGTGGTCGTCGCCGGCGTCGCCGGGCAGGTGGTGGTCGTGGCCGGCACGACGGTCGTGGTGGCCCCTGCCGCGCCCTGCGGCAGCGTGCGGTCGATCTGGCGTCCGAGGGCGGTCATCGCCCCCACGACCATGAGGACGATGAGCGACACGAGAATCGTGTACTCCAGCACCGACGCCCCCCATTCCTTCTTCACTCCGGGGACGAGATTCACGCGCGGCGCGAATGGGGTCAATGGGTCGCAAGGCCCTACTACGTAACGTGGTTCGGCCACCACAAGATTCGCGTGACCTCGTTCATTTAGGCTCGGCGCGATGAGGCTGCTGCGTCGACGTCACGTCCCTCTGCTCGCCCTGGTCGGGATGCTGGGCCTGGTTGTCGTCGCCTGCGATCGCGGCGTGCCCGACGGGCCCTTCGCGGTCGGGACGCGCTCGTTCACGTTCGTCGACACCAGCCGCGTCACCAGGGCCCACGACGGCCAGCCCGAGCTGCCGAGCCGCACGCTGCCGACGCAGGTGTGGTACCCGGCTCCGGGCGCCCCGAGCGGGCGCGACAAGGTGGACGCCCCGGCCGACAAGGTCCACGGGCCGTACCCGTTGGTGGTCTTCTCGCACGGCTACACGGGCAATGGCCCGGTCTACGGCGCGGTTCTGCGGGAGTGGGTCAAGCGGGGCTACGTCGTGGCCGCGCCCACCTTTCCCCTCACCCACGGCGGGACGCCCGGCGGCACCGTCATCGGCGACTACGTCGAGCAGCCCGGCGACGTGAGCTTCGTGATCGGCAAGATGTTGCGGCTGAACGAGCGGCCGGACAGCGCGCTGCACCATGTGATCGACCCGACCAGGATCGGGGCAGCCGGCCACTCGCTCGGGGCCATCACGACGATCGGCGTCGCCTACAACTCCTGCTGCCGCGACCCGCGTATCCGGGTGGCCATCCCGATCTCGGGTCTCGAGCTGCCGTTCCCCGGCGGGACGTCGGACTTCACCCGCACGCCGAGCCTCTTCATCCACGGCGACGCCGACGGCACCGTGCCGTACTCGGCCGGGCACGACGTGTTCCTCAAGCAGGCCAGGCGACCGAAGTACTTCCTGACCCTGTTCGGCGCGGGCCACGTCGACCTGTTCCTCGACGTCGACGGCAAGGTCATCAACAAGTCGGTGGTCGACTTCCTCGACTTCTACCTCAAGGAGCGCCCGTCGGGCCTGACCCGCATCCACCGCGACGCCAACGTGCCGAGCCGGCCGCCTGACCTGTTCCTCCGCCATCGCGGTCAGCGGCGCTTCAGCCGGGCGGGGCGGCGACGCGAGAGGTTGAGCCCGAGGTAGTTGTTGGGGCCCGGCAGGAGCAGCTTCCCGAGGTTGTCGGGCTGGGCGACCTTGCGTCCGACCGCCGCCACGCAGCGGGCCTTCTCCGCGGGGCCGAGGTGCGAGCGGCGGACCACACGCAGCCATTCGGTGATGATCTGCACCTCGGGGAAGAAGATCCGACCCGACCACTCGGGGTCCATCTTGAGCGCCATGTCGCGCTTGGCGTCGAGGATCTTGAACGTCGGGTACCGCATGAAGATGAGCTCGCCGGGGACCTTCTCGACCGTGCCGAGCAGGACCAGCTCCGCGAGCAGCACCTGGCACGACCCGAAGAAGAGGCGCAGCAGACCGGTGCGCTCGAGCAGGTCCGACCGCATCAGTCCGAAGAGCTCGTAGAACCACACCTTGCGCAGCACGATGTCGCTGAAGCGCTCGCTCGGCCGGCCGTCGCCGAGATGGCGCGGCGCGNNNGTCGCGGTGGCGGCGTTCGAAGTCGTCGGGGTTGCCGGCCTCGTCGATGAGGCGCGGCGTGGGGACTGCGATGGCGACGGCGGGATCGGCCTCGAGGGCCTCGACGCAACGGGCGAGGAACTCCGGAGCGACGACGTCGTCATGCGGCGCCCACTTGAAGTACCGGCCGCTCGCCAGCCTGAACAGGCCGTTGAAGTTCCTGGCCACGCCGACGTTCCTCTCGTTCCGCACGTACCGCACGCGCGGGTCGAGCCGCGCGTGACTCCGGCAGATCTCCTCGGTGCCGTCGGTGGACGCGTTGTCGGAGACGATGATCTCGAGGTCTTCGAACGTCTGCGCGCGCAGCGATTCCAGTGCGGCATCGATGCCGGCCTCACCGTTGTAGACCGGCACCCCGAAGGAGACGGTCGGCCGCGCAGAGCTCGTCGTCGACCCCACGAGGTCAGCGGGGCTTGGCGAACGGCCGCACGTGCAGGTCGGTGACCTCCGCGGTGCGGGGCAGGCGCAGCGCTTGGACGACGACCGCGGCGACGTCGTCGGGCTGGAGGAGGTGAGCGGCCACGTACGGCCGGCTGGTCTCGCGGAAAAGGCTGTGAAGGCTGCGCTGCTTGTGAAGACGTTCTTGCATGGGGGAGGCCGTTCTGCCGGGATAGACGCTGAGCACGCGGATCCCGTCGTCGTTCGCCTCACATCGTAAGGAATCGGCGAGCGCCTTCAACGCATGCTTGGTGGCGGCGTACTGGGACGCGCCGGCCGACGCGTGCAGGCCCGCGCTGGAGTTGACGAACACCACCTGGCCCCGGGCCCGCCGCAGGAGGGGCAGGAGCCGTTGCGTCAACAGGTAGGGGACCCGCAGGTTGAGGCGGTACATGTGGTCGAGCGCGTCGATCGGGGCCGCCGCCACGCAACCGAGGACGGCCGTCCCCGCCGCGTGCACGAGGACGTCGAGGCCGTCGAGCCCGTCGAGGCCGCCCGCCTCTGTCGTGAGCGTCGAGACGAGCCGCTCGACGTCGTCGTCCTCGACCAGGTCGGCCCGCTCGCCTCGGATCGACGGACAGGCCGCGGTCAGCGCGTCGAGTGCCTCTGGCCGCCGGCCCACGGCCCACACCGGCGCGCCCTCGGCCGCCAGAGCCACCGCGATGGCGCGCCCGATGCCACTCGTGGCGCCCGTCACCAGCGCGGTCACGGCCGCGACTCGAGCAGGCCGACACGGACGAGCGCGTCGGCCGCGGCCCGCACCGTCGCGAACGGGAGGCCGGCGCGCGCCGCGATGTCGAGCAGCGAGTGCGTGCCGTCGGAGAGGTTGAGCACCCACAACAGCGCCACGCGGTCTACGCCGGCGTCGTCCCCGCCGACCGAGGGATACAGCCCACGCGCGCCGAGGCGCGGCTCGCACATGGGGTTGACGTTGAGGTAGGCGCGGTCACCCTCCAGCACGTCGACGATCTCGACGAGCACGCTCAGCGACTCGGCGAGGTGCTCGGGGCGGACGAGGCTGAGGTCGTCGGCAGAGGTGTGGTACTCGGGGAATCGACCCTGAGGCGAGCGCGTCAGGCCGCCGACAGGAAGGTTGAAGCCCGGTGAGCAGAACTGGCGCTCGTCGTAGCCCCACGGCGAGAAATCGACCACCTCGTGCTCACCCGGCCGGTGGGCCAGCGTGTGGGCCACGGCGCGGACGATGGTCGCGTCGCCGCGCCGGCTGCGCTTGTAGGTGAACGGGGCACCGTCACCGATGCACGCCAGCACCAGGCCCTGCTTGACGCGGTCGACGTTCGCCCGGTTGGCGCTGAGCCACGTGATCGCGCCGATGGTGCCGGGGACGAAGAGGAACCGGTACGAATAGCGGTTGCGGGACGTCCGCAGGTGAGCCGCGAGGAAGGTGGCGACGGCGATGCCCGAGAGGTTGTCGTTGGCGAGCGAAGGGTGACACACGTGGCACGACACGAGCACCTCGTCGTCGGTCTCACCCGGGATAAGGAGCTCGCCGTAGGTGAGGTGACCGTCGCGCAGGTCCGAGTCGATGACGACCTCGTACTCGCCGTCGCCGAGTGAGGCGCGCTGCCGCTCGCTCATGCAGAAACCCCAGTCCCGCGAGTAGTACGACGTGCGGTACGGGACCCGGTCGGGCTGGTCGGGCAGGCTGTGGAGGTGGGTGTCGAGCTCCGCCCGCGAAAGCCGGGCCCGGGTGGGGACGCTGTAGCTCATGACGTGGAGGTTCGACGTCTCGAAGTCGACGACGCGCCGCCCGTCCGGGCCGGTGATGTGCGCGCTCCGGATGTTCCACTCGGGGGGCACGGTCCAGTCGAACACCTGCGTGCCGCTGGCGACCTCGCGGATCTCGAGCGGAACGTGCTTGGCCACCCGCCGCAACGTCTCCCGCACCCCGTCGCCGGTGATGCTCCGGCAGAGCGGGTACAGCTCGGCCACGAGCTTGTGCATCTCCCGACCGGAGGTGCTCACAGGAGCGGCCAGGTGCGGTCGCGGTCGGAGATGATGTCGGGTGCCGCGGGCCATGCGATGCCGAACGCGGGGTCGTCCCAGCGCACGCCGCTGGCGGCGCCGGGCGCGTGGTCGGTCGACATCTGGTAGAGCACCTCGCTCTCGTCCTGCAACGTCAAGAACCCATGGGCACAGCCCCGCGGGACGTAGACCGCGTCACGGTTGTCCGCGGTGAGGGTGGCGGTGCAGTGGTCGAGGTAGGTCGGCGATGCGGGCCGCAGGTCGACGATGACGTCGAAGATCGCACCTCGTGTGCAGCGCACGACCTTGGCCTCCGCGTGGGGCTGCGCCTGGTAGTGGAGCCCGCGCAGCGTGCCGCGGCCCTTGTTGTACGAGATGCTGCACTGGGAGAGCGACGGCTCGAGGCCGTGCTCGGCGAACTCACGCGCGCACCACGTGCGCGCGAAGAAGCCGCGATCGTCCTCGAGCGGGGCCGGCTTCACCAGGAACGCCTTGGTGACGGTGAGGGGCTCGAAGATCATCCTGCGACCAGCTTGCGGCAGTGGAAGGCCTCGGCGTGACCCGACGGCGCCTTCGACTCGATCCCGCGGATCCGCAAGAGCGACCAGAAGGTGTCCTCTGTGAACCAGTGCTTGTCGTGCTGGCTGGGGAAGAACTTGGTGAGGTAGCCGATCTTCTGCTCGCACAGGCGCGCATCGACGTGGACGAAGAAGTTGGGCTGACCCAGGTCGCCCTCGAACTTCGGGATCTCGTACTCGAGCAGGAGGCTGTTGCGGAAGGTGTGGCGGGCCAGCTCGCAGAGGAGGCGATGGTCCTGGTGCATGTCCGCGGCCCGGTGGGTGAAGACGATGCCCGGGTCGAGCTCGCGCCCGAGATCGTCGAAGTACTCCTTGATCTCCGCCCCCACGAAGGGGAAGTAGCGCTCGCGGAAGGTCTCGACGCGGACGTCGCGGCGCGCCGCCGACGCGAGGAAGGCATCGGCGCTCTCCTTCGCCTCCGTCTCTCGACCGGCGTCGGAGCTGAGCACCACCCACGTCACCTCGAGCTGCGGGTTCGCCTCGAGGAGCCGGAGCACGGTGGCGCCACACCCGATCTCGATGTCGTCACAGTGGGCGCCCAGGAGCAACACCGTGGGCGTGCGGGCCGCCAGGCCGTCGAAGTCGAGGCTGAACATCGCAGTCGAGGGCATCGCGGTCGAGGGCATCGCAGGTTGCATCGGATCGAACGGCACGGCAGTTGACGGGCTAGCCGGCCCGCGCCTGCCACCCCGGCTTCCAGACCTCCCAGGGCGCGTGGCCGGACTCGTACATGTCGTCGAGCAGCTGCTTGTCCTTGAAGCTGTCCATGGCCGTCCAGAAGCCCTTGTATCTGTACGACGCATGAGCCGCTCGAACGGCTCGTAGACGAGGTCCTCTCCCGGACCGATGGCGTCGAAGACCTCCTGCTTGAACGCGAAGAAGCCGGCGTTGATCCACACGTCGGACTCGCAGATGGGCTGCACGGCCGTCACCAGCCCGCCGGGCGAGGCCGTCACGACGTGGTAGGAGTGCGTGGAGCGCACCGAGAGGAAGCTGGCGGCGCGGTCCATCGAGCGGAAGTACTCGAGGTACGTCGGGAGATGGAGGTCGGTGAGGCCGTCGCTGTAGTTGGCGAGAAACTCGTCGTCGCCCCCGAGGTACGGCTGCACGGCGCGGAGGCGTTGGCCGATGCTGGCGGAGAGGCCGGTGTCGACAAAGGTGATGCTCCAGTCGTCGATGTCGCGGTTCAGCAGGCGCAGCTCGGTCCCGCCGCGGGTCAGGACGAAGTCGTTCGAGAGGGCCTCGTTGTAGTTGATGAAGTAGTTCTTGACGTGGTCGGCCTTGTAGCCGAGCGCGAGGATGAACTCGGTGTGGCCGAAGTGCGCGTAGTACTTCATGACGTGCCAGAGGATGGGGCGGTAGCCGATCTCGACCATGGGCTTGGGCACGGTGTCGGAGTACTCCCGCAACCGCGTGCCGAGCCCGCCGCAGAACAGAACAACCTTCATCAGTCGTAGACCTTCGCCTCGGGGATGGGAACGATGAACTTGCCGCCCCAGTCGCGCACGTGCGCGAGCTGCTCGATGATCTCGTCCTTCAGGTTCCACGGCAGGATGAGCACGAAGTCCGGACGAGCCGCGTCGACGTCGTGCGGCGCGCCGATGCGGACGTGGGTGCCGGGCAGGAACCGGCCCTGCTTGTGCGGGTTGCGGTCGACCGTGAAGTCGAGGAAGTCGCCGCGGATGCCGCAGTAGTTGAGGAGCGTGTTGCCCTTGCCCGGCGCGCCGTACCCCACCACCGTCTTGCCCGAGGCGCGCACGTCGATCAACAGGTCGAGCAGCTTCCGCTTGGTCTCCTCCACCTGGTGCTTGAACGCGTCGTAGTACTCGAGTCGCTCGACGCCCGCGGCCCGCTCCTTGCTGCGCATCTCCTCCACCGCCGCGGTCGTCGGATGCGACCCGGAGGCGGCATGGCACCCGTAGATCCGCAACGACCCGCCGTGGCTCGGAAGCTCCTCCACGTCGAAGAGCCGGAGACCGTGCGCGGCGAAGATGCGCTCGGCCACCAGGAACGAGAAGTAGCTGAAGTGCTCGTGGTAGATGGTGTCGAACTGGTTCTCGGCGACGAGGCGCAGGAGGTGGGGGAACTCGATCGTCACCACGCCGTCGTCCGCCAGCAGCGTCTCGATGCCCGCCACGAAACCGTTGAGGTCGGGCACCTGCGCGAGCACGTTGTTCCCGACGACCAGGTCGGCCGCCCGACCCTCGCCGCGTACCTGCTCCGCCACCTCGGGCCCGAAGAACACGGTGCGCGTGCGCACCCCGCGGGCGTTGGCCACCTCGGCCACGTTCTGCGCCGGCTCGATGCCGAGCACCGGGATGCTCTTCGCCACGAAGTGCTGGAGCAGGTAACCGTCGTTGCTGCCGAGCTCGACGACCAGGCTCCCCGGGTGCAGGGACAGGCGCTCGCTGATCGCGTCCGCGTACCTGCTCGCGTGGCGGACCCAACTGTCGGAATACGACGAGAAGTACGGGTAGTCGGTGAAGATGTCGGCCGGGGAGACGTACTCCTCCAGCTGCACGAGCAGGCACTGCTCGCAGACGTAGACGTGGAGCGGGTAGAAGGGCTCCATCTGGTTCAGGTCGCGCGCGTCGAGGAACGTCTCGCACAGCGGTGACATCCCCAGGTCGACGAAGGTGTGGTGCAGATCGGCGTGGCAGAAGCGGCAGGAGGCCACGTCAGCGTCCCACCGCGGGAACCCGCCGACGCAGGTCGTCGTCGAGCAGCCCGGCCTGCATCAGCTCGCGGATGTGGAGCAGCCGTATGAAGCGCGGCCCGATGAACTCCTCGAGCGTCAGCCCGTAGCTCCGGTAGGCGCGCAGCAGCTCCTCTGCCCCCATCTGCACGTCCCATTCGAAGGCGAGGTCGGGAAGGGCGGCGTGCAGCTTGGTGAAGTCGACGCGATAGCAGCGACTGTCGGCGCTGCCCTCGGGCGCGTACGCGACCCGACTGCCGGGCACGACGCCGGCGACGATCTCGGCGACGTCGCGGATCTGGTGGTTGGCGATGTCGCTCCCGACGTTGAACGCCTGGTTGTGCACGACGTCGCGCCGCGCTTCCAGCACGGCCAGGAAGGTGCGCGCCACGTCCTGCACGTGGACGAGCGGTCGCCATGGGGTTCCGTCGCTCATGATCAGCACCTCGCCCGTGAGCTGGGCGAAGCCGACGAGGTTGTTGACGACCAGGTCGACGCGTAGCCGGGGAGAGAACCCGTAGACGGTGGCGTTGCGGAGGAACGTGGGACTGAAGCCGTCGTCCGCGAGCGCGGCGACGTCGCGCTCGACGAGGAACTTCGACGTGCCGTAGGCGGTCACCGGGCTGAGCGGTGCCGACTCGGTGACGGCGGTGGTCGGGTCGGCGGCGCCGTAGAGGCTGCACGACGAGGCGAACAGGAAGCGCTCGACGCCGGCGGCCCGGGCCAGCTGGGCCAGTCGCACCGAGGCCCGATGGTTGATCGCCAGGGTGCACGCCGGGTTCAGGTCGCCGAGAGGGTCGTTGGAGACGGCCGCCAGGTGCACGACCGCATCGAATCCGGCCAGGTCGTCGGGCCGGACGTCGCGCAGGTCGAGCTGCAGCCCGGGCACGTCGTGGGCGTCGGGGCCCAGGGTGCACCCCGCGAACAGCCCGGCGTCGAGGCCCATCACCTCGTGCCCGCCGTCGCGCAGCGTGGGGCCCACGATTCGCCCCAAATAGCCGTCGTGACCGGTTACGAGCACTTTCATCGCAGACACCCCCTTCCCCCTCTCGGAAAGTAGCGGACTGCCCACGAAGCGGGAAATAGTGCAGACGGCCTATAAGGGTCCGATCGCCCACGATCCCGACGGCGGCCGGTCGCAGGAGACCCTCGGCTACCGTGTCATTGACTGCGTGTGCTCGACGGCGCGCCGTCGAGCCGAGACCATCTGAACCGGGGGGGACCGTGAGGCGAGCGCTCGCACTCGTTGTCGGCACACTGCTCCTGTGGACGGCTGCGCCGGCCCGGGCGAGCGGCGAGCGGCAGGGCCCCGAGCACCACCGTCCCGGGCAGGTGCGCCTCAACCAGATCCAGGTGCTGGGGACGCACAACAGCTACCACGTGCACGGCGGGCCGAGCCTCTTCTCGCTGCTCCGGAACTTCAGCCCTGCGCTGGCCGACAGCCTGGACTACGGGCAGCTCCCCCTCGATCAGCAGCTCGCCGGTCAGGGCATCCGCCAGTTCGAGCTCGACGTGTTCACCGACCCCTTCGGTGGCCTCTACGCCGACCCGGCGGGGCCGCGGATCGTCGCCCAGTCGGGGTTACCGCCCGACCTCCCGCCCAACGACCCCAACGGGGTGCTCCGGCGCCCCGGGCTCAAGGTGCTCCACGTGCAGGACATCGACTTCCGCAGCACCTGCCTCACCTTCCGCATCTGCCTGCGCACGATCAAGCGGTGGTCCGACGAGAACCCGTCCCACCTGCCGCTGATGATCCTCGTCGAGCTCAAGTCCGACGCCATCCCCGACCCCGGCTTCGGCTTCGTCGTCCCCCGCCCGTTCGAAGCGGCCGATGTCGACGAGGTGGACAAAGAGATCCGCTCGGTGTTCTCCGAGCGGGAGCTGATCACGCCCGACGACGTGCGCGGCCGCAACGACACGCTCGAGCAGGCCGTCCTCACGCGCGGGTGGCCCCGACTGGCGGAAGCGCGCGGCAAGGTGCTGTTCACGATGGACAACGAAGGCCGGGAGAAGGACCTCTATCTGGCCGGCCACCCGTCGTTGCGCGGGCGGGTGCTGTTCACCAGCTCGCGACCGGGCGCGCCGGAGGCCGGGTTCGTGAAGCTGAACGATCCCTTGAGCGACGGCGCGCTCATCCGCGACCTCGCCGCCCGCGGCTACATCATCCGCACGCGTGCCGACGCCGACACGGTCCAGGCCCGGACCGGCGACACCACGATGCGCGACGCGGCACTGGCCAGCGGGGCCCAGTTCGTGAGCACCGACTACCCGGTGCCCAACCCGGCGTTCGGCACCGGTTACTTCGTCGCTCTGCCGGGCGGAGGCACGGCGCGCTGCAACCCCGTCAGCGCACCGCCGAGCTGCCAGGGAACGAGGTTGGAGCGCCTCCACCGGTAGCGCTTTCTGTCGCGGCGGCGGTTGGGGAAGACTGGCAGCCATGCCC
The DNA here is from genome assembly GCA_005888325.1 of Actinomycetota bacterium. NCBI lineage: Bacteria > Bacillati > Actinomycetota > Actinomycetota bacterium. The sequence continues at coordinate 30,877 of VAWU01000070.1, read as the reverse complement.
GGCGAGCTCGAGGAGGGGCGCTCCCATCCGGCGTTGCGCGTGTCCGACGCCGACCGGCACCGCGTCGTGAACGTCCTGCAGGAGCACTGCTCCCAGGGCCGATTGACGGTCGACGAGTTCTCGGAGCGGACGAGCGAGGCGCTCGCGTCCCGCACGCAGGCGGACCTCGACCGGGTGCTGCGTGAGCTCCCGGCCCTGCCCCCGCCGTCGCCGCCCGTGCGCCGGCTCCGCACGAAGGCGCAGCGCGACTTCGCCCTGCACGCCGCGACCTACCTGTTGGTCGACCTCTTCCTCGTCATCGTGTGGCTGATGGGCGGACGCGGCTACTTCTGGCCGGTCTGGGTGGTCGTGGCCTGGGGGCTTCCCGTCGCGCTCCACGGCCTCCTGGTCTACGGGCCCTTCACCGCCGAGTAGTCGCCCGCGTCGATCGCGCGCGCCCGCGCCCACCGGTAGTCGGGCTTGCCCGCGGGTGTGCGCACGATCTCGTCCACCAGGTGCACCTGACGAGGCGCCTTGTAGCTCGCGATGGAGTTGCGACAGTGGTCGCGCAGTGACTCGACGGTCGGCTTCGCGCCCGGGCGTGGGGCCACGAGCGCCACGACCCGCTCGGCGAAGCGCTCGTCGGGCACGCCGACCACGACCGCGTCGAACACGTCGGGGTGCGCCTTGAGCGCCGCCTCGACCTCTTCGGGGAACACCTTCTCGCCACCCGTGTTGATCGACACGGATCCGCGGCCGAGCAGGGTGATGGCGCCGTCGGCCTCGATGGTCGCGAAGTCGCCCGGCACCACCCATCGCACGCCGTCGGCGTCGCGCAGGAACGTGGCCGCGGTCTTGCCCTCGTCCTTGTAGTAGCCGAGCGGGATGTGCCCTCGCTTGGCCAGCCGTCCGACCTCCCCCGAGCCGGGCGTCACCGGGCGGAGCTCGTCGCCGAGCACCGTCGTGTGCTCGCCCATCGTGAAGCGGGGCCCCGCGGCGGGCGCGCCGACGTCCATCACCGAGCCGTTGGCGCCCGTCTCCGACGCGCCGAAGCTGTCGATCACCATCACGTCCGGCAGCGCCGCTCGCAACTCCTCCTTGACCGCCTTCGACAGGATGGCCCCGCCCGAGCCGATCACCGCGAGCGCGGTGAGGTCGAAGCGGCCGTCGTGCCCGCCGAGGGCCTCGGCGAGCGGCCGGGCCATGGCGTCGCCGACCACCATCAACGAGTTGGCCCGTTCCCGTTCGACGATGCGCCAGATCTCGTCCGCGTCATAGCCGCGGCCGGTGTAGAGCACGACCGTGCCCGCGGTGGTGAGGGTGATGAACGTTACCCATTGGCCGCCGCCGTGCATCAGGGGGGCGGTCACACAGGCCACGACCGGTTCGTTCGCGGCGCCGCGCGCGAGGTCGTCTGGCCGCTCCGCGGGTGGGCCCGCGAAGTTCCCGCCACCCATCGCCCCGAAGAAGATGTCCTCGCTCCGCCACATCACGCCCTTGGGCATCCCGGTCGTGCCGCCGGTGTAGAGGATGTAGAGGTCGTCGGGGGAGCGCGGTCCGAAGCCACGCTCCGGGGACGCACCCGCGAGCGCGTCCTCGTAGGGCACGGCCCCGGGGGTCGTCGTCGCGCGGCTGTCGGTGTGGCTGCCGCTCTCGTCGTCGACCACGACGAGGTGGCGCAGGCGAGGCAGATCGGGCAGCACGGCGGCGACCTTCGGTGCGAACGAGCGCTCGAACACGAGCGCCGCCAGGTCCGCGTTGTCGAAGATGTAGCGCAGCTCGTCCTCGACGTAGCGGTAGTTCACGTTGATGGGCACGGCGCGGGCCTTGTACGCGCCGAGCATGGTCTCGACCCACTCGGCCCGGTTCCACGCGTAGATCCCGACGTGGTCGCCGGGCCCGACGCCGCGGTCGAGCAGGTGGTGGGCCACGCGGTTGGCCCGGCGGTCGAGCTCGTCGTAAGTGAGCCGGACGTCGCCGGCCACCATCGCGAGCCGTTCGGGGCAGGCGTCTGCGACCACCTCGAACAGGTCGGCGAGGTTGAAGGCACGCGGCGTCGAGGCCGTGTTCGTTGCGTCCGTGTTCGTCGAGTCCGTGTTCACAGCCGGGCGACGACGGTCTCGGCGAAGCGCTCGACCGCGGCGCGACGCGCCGATGCCTCGGTCGCGTCGGGCCGCATCCATGGCGCGCACAGCAGTCCGGTGACGCCCGCGTCCTCCATGCGTCGGTACAGGTCGGCGTCGGGGCGGGCCAGGAGGCTGACGATCACCTCGAAGTCGCGGTCGCCGCGCTCGCGCCGCACCCGACCGACGAGCTCGACCGCCCGCTCGGGCGGGTACGCGTTGCCGATCCAGCCGTCGAGTCGGGACGCGCGCTCGATGGCGCGGCGCGACTGGCCGCCGCAGTAGATGGGCACGGGCGCGGCGGGCACCGGCGACATCTGCAGGCGGTGGAAGTCGTAGTGCTCGCCGTGGTGCTCGACCATCCCACCGCGCCACAACGCGCGCACGACCTCGATCATCTCGTCGAGGCGACGCCCCCGGTCGCCGAAGGGTTGACCCAGCTGCTCGAACTCCTCCCGCATCCACCCCGCCCCGACACCGAGGGCGACGCGGTCGCCGGAGAGCACCGCCGCCGTGCCCACCTGCTTGGCGACCAGGAAGGGGTTGCGAGCCGGCGCGACGTAGACGTTGGTCATGAAGCGGAGGCGCGTCGTCACCGCGGCCATCGCGCCGATCAGCACCCACGGGTCGGGCCACGGGGTGCCGGGCGTGAACGGGGGCGACCCGTCGTGTGTGTACGGATACGGCGTCGACAGCTTCTCCGGGTAGAAGACGTGGTCGGACACCGCGATGCCGTGGTAGCCGGAGACGTCGGCCAGGCGGGCCATGTCGAGCAGCTCGTCGGGCTCGAGGTACGCGACGCCCAGCCAGAACTTCACGTCACTTGACCGCGACCGGGTTGACCGGCGTGCCCAGGCCGCCGACGAACGGTTGCGGCGAGGCCTCGAGCAGGAACTCGTGGACGCCGTCGTCCGCGCAGTCGGCGGCCAGCTCCTCGAGGTCGAAGTTCTGGCCCTGGGTCATCCCCATCTCGACGAGGTGCAGGAGGTGCACAGGGAGCGGCAGGTCGGCGCGTTCGCTCGGGTAGACCTCGAACGTGAGGCTGTCGGTCGCGAGCGCGGCGACGTCGTGGTTGCGGAACCACTCGACCGTCTGTAGCGAGGGCCCCGGGTTGGGGTACGCGTAGCCCATCTTGTCGCCCGCCTTCAGATGGGTGATCTGGCCGGTGCGCAACAGCACGATGTCGCCGGCCGTCACCTTCAGGCGGGCGCGCTCCTCTGCGGCGTCGAGATCGTCGGCAGTCAGCGCGTAGCCCGGTTCGAGCCGCTCCACACCGAGGGCGCGTGCCGCGTCGAGCAGCACACCGCGCCCGACGATCGCCGCGATCTTGTCGATGCCGCAATGGGCCGCGCCGCGGTCGGTGATGGACGCGGCCGGGAAGCCGTTGTAGAGACGACCCGCGTAGCTGACGTGGGCGAGCGAGTCCCAGTGGGTGGCCGCCTGCAGGGCCATCACCACGATGTCGTCGCTCGAGCAGAACTGGTCGGGGTCGCCCGTGAGGGGCCGGTTGATCGCGACCATGGTGCGCAGGGGGTTGATGCGGCCGGGGATGAAGCCGAGCTGGGGACCGTCGAGCGAGAGCGGGATGGCGAGCGAGAACGTGCGACCCCGCTTCACGCACGCGGCGCCGCGGGCAACGACCTCCGGCGTGATGAGGTTGAGCGTTCCGATCTCGTCGTCGTCGCCCCAGCGGCCCCAGTTGTTGACCTTGCGGGCCAGCTCCTCGAACTCCGGCGGCATCGGCATGTGCTGGGATGTTAGGGATGGCGAGACCGCTCGGGCGAGCCCTGCTCCGTCGCTGCCCGCGCTGCGGCGCCGGCGGTTTGTTCACGCGGTGGTTCACCATGGCCGAGCGCTGCCCGCGCTGCGGCATGCGCTTCGAACGCGAGGAGGGGTTCTTCCTCGGCGCCTACGTCGTGAACTTCGCCGTGACCGAGGGCCTGCTGCTCGTGCTGCTGATGGCGTACGTGCTCGTGCAGGCGAACGCCTCCGACGGCGTGCCGGTGCTCCCGGTCGTGCTCGCCACGGTGAGTGCGGCGGTGCTCATGCCGCTGGTCTTCTATCCGGTGTCGCGCACGATCTGGGTTGCCGTCGAGCTCGTCATGCGGCCGCTCGAGATCGACGAGGAGCTCGACGCCGACGCGCACCGTGCCGTTTGAGCGCGTCATGCGCCTTCCTGTCGTAGTTAGCCGTCCTCAGGACGCCTAACTACGACAAGAAGGCGAGTCAGTGGGGTCAGTCGGACGACGGGAGGGGCTTGGGCTGCATGACCTCCATGGTCCGGTCGTGGCACGCCAGCGCGCCGTCGCCCGCCTTGGTCACCAGCACCTGGGCGCCGCACTCCTCGCACGTGTAGCGCTTACCCAGCAGGTTTGCCACCGGCCGCCTCCCCTTCGCGCCCGGCCATCGGTTGCCCGCAACACGACAGCGGCCCACCGGGCGCCTTGACGATGATGATCTCGGTGCCGCAGGAGGCGCACCGCAGCCGTTGTCCCACCGCGGGTGCGGTCATGCGCTCACCCTACCGTCGCCTCGGCGCGGGGCCGGCTCAGACGATCGTATCGGCCGCGCGGAGCTCATCGATCTCGGCGGGGGTGAAGCCCCACGCGGCGAGGACTTCGTCGTCGTCGTCGCCGGAGTGCGTCGGCGGGCGGCCGATGGTTGCGGGTGTGCGGCTGAACCGGGGTGCGGGGGCGGGCTGGGGCACGTCGTCGATGCGGAGGAACGTGTGCCGCGCCCGGTTGTGGGGATGGTCGGGGGCCTCGGTCGGGGCGAGGACCGGCGCGAAGCAGGCGTCGGTGTGCTCGAGCAGCTCGCACCACTCGTTGCGCGTCTTCGTGCGGAACAGTGCGGCCAGTCGCTCCTTCTGCACGGGCCACTGCTCCTTGTCCCATTGCGCATCGAGGTCCCCGTCGTCGGCCAGTCCCAACCGGCTGCGCAGCTCGGCGTAGAACTGGGGCTCGATGGCACCGACCGCGACCCACTCGCCGTCGGCGGTCTCGTACGCGTCGTAGAACGGAGCGCCGGTGTCGAGGAAGTTCGTGCCGCGCGGTCCCCAGAACCCGCTCGCACGCGCCGCGTAGAACGGCGTCAGCATGAGTGCGGCACCATCGACCATCGCCGCGTCGACGACCTGTCCCCTGCCCGATGCGGCCCGCTCGAACGCGGCGCACGCCACGCCGAACGCGAGCAGCATGCCGCCGCCGGCGAAGTCGGCGAGCACGTTTATCGGCGGCGTCGGCGGTTGCCCGGCGCGCCCCAGGGGCTCGAGCGCGCCGGCCAGCGCGAGGTAGTCGATGTCGTGACCGGCCACGTGCGCGTACGGACCCTCCTGACCCCAGCCCGTGAGACGGCCGTAGATGAGGCGGGGGTTGCGCGCCATGCACACGTCGGGGCCGAAGCCCAGCCGCTCCGCGACGCCGGGCCGGAACACCTCGAAGAGGGCGTCGGCCCGGTCGACCAGGCGCAGCAGCGTGGCGACGCCCTTCGGCTGCTTGAGGTCGACGGCCAGCGACCATTTGCCCCGGTTCATGGCGCTGCTCGCCGGTTGCGATCGATCGACGGCCTGGCCGGCTTCGACCCGGTCGATGCGGAGCACGTCCGCGCCCATGTCGGCCAGGAGCATGCCGGCAAACGGCCCCGGCCCCAGGCCCACAAGCTCGATCACCTTCAGCCCGGCCAACGGTCCGGTACGTGCAGTTCCCATGGAAGTAGAACCGATTCTAGAATCACGGCGACCGCGTCGGAGGAGAGCACCGTGGCCCAACCTGTGATCGTCGAAGCCGTCCGTACACCGATCGGGAAGCGCAACGGCCGGCTGTCGGGGCTGCACGCGGCCGACGTCCTCGCGGCCGCCCAGGTCGAGGTGGTGAAGCGGGCGGGTCTCGACCCGTCCGACGTCGAGCAGCTCATCGGCGGGTGCGTCACGCAGGCGGGGGAGCAGGCGTCGAACGTCACCCGCAACGCGTGGCTCGGCGCCGGCATGCCCTACGAGGTGGCCGCCACCACGGTGGACTGCCAGTGCGGTTCGTCGCAACAGGCCAACCATCTCGTCGCCGGCCTCATCGCGGCCGACGCCATCGAGGTGGGCATCGCGTGCGGGGTCGAGGCCATGAGCCGGGTGGGCCTCGGGATGAACGTCATCAACGGGCCCGGCACCTCGCGCCCGCCCGGCTACCCGGCCGAGATGCCCGACCAGTTCGGCGCGGCGGAGCGCATCGCCGTGCGCAGGGGCATCACGCGTGACGACGTCGACGCCTTCGCGCTCGCCTCACAGCAGCACGCGGCACGCGCCCAGGCGGAGGGCCGCTTCGACCGCGAGATCGTGCCCGTCGAGGTGGCCGAAGGCGGTGACGGCCTCGAGGTGACGGTCGTCGACCGTGACCAGGGGCCGCGCGACTCGACCATCGAAGGGTTGGCCAAGCTCAAGCCCGTCCTCGACGACGGCATCCACACCGCGGGCAACAGCTCACAGATCTCCGACGGCGCCGCCGCCGTGCTCTGGATGTCGGAGGCGCGCGCCAAGGCGGCAGGGATGCGCCCTCGCGCCCGGATCGTGGCCCAAGTTCTGGTGGGCTCCGAGCCCTATTACCACCTCGACGGTCCGGTCGACGCCACCCGCAAGGTGCTGCACAAGGCGGGCATGACGATGGCCGACATCGACCTGTTCGAGGTCAACGAGGCCTTCGCCTCCGTCGCTCTCTCGTGGGCGCGCGTGCACGAGCCCGACATGGACAAGGTCAACGTCAACGGCGGCGCCATCGCCCTCGGCCATCCGGTGGGTGCGACCGGGAGCCGGCTCGTCACCACCGCCCTGCACGAGCTCGAGCGCAGCGACAAGACCCTCGCGCTCATCTCGATGTGCTGTGGCGGCGCGCTCGCGACGGGCACCATCCTCGAGCGCCTCTAGGAGTCCGACAAGAGCTTGCCGAGGCGTTCGCTGGCGTCGACGAACTCCTCGACCATCTCGAAGATCACGTCCTTCACCGGGCGCACGTTGCGCATGGTGCCGACGATCTGACCGACAGGGATGCCGATGAGCTCGGCGGTCTGGGCCTTGGCGATGCGGCGTTGGGCCTCGGCCGTCAGCATGTACTGCAGCGGCATGGGCAGCGTGCCCGGGCAGTCCTCGCGGTCCCACGCATCGGTCCACCCGGTGCGCAGCTGACGGGCGGGCTTCCCCGACAGGCAGCGCGAGCGCACGGTATCGCGCGACGACGCGTGCAGCAGCTTGTCGATCACGATCGGGCCCATGTCGCTCTCGGTCACGGTGAGCCAGATCGACCCTGTCCACACGCCGTCCGCGCCGAGGGCCATCGCAGCCGCCATCTGCCGGCCGTTGCCGATCCCGCCCGCGGCGAGCACGGGCACCGGCGCGATCGCGTCGACCACCTCGGGCACGAGCACCATCGAGGCCACCTCTCCCGTGTGCCCGCCGGCCTCGTGGCCCTGGGCCACGATGATGTCGACGCCCTGGTTCACCTGACGCTGGGCCTGCTGCACGCTCCCGACGAGCGCGGCCACCTTCACGCCGTGCTCGTGCGCCAGGTCGACGATGTCCTTCGGCGGCGGCCCGAGGGCGTTGACGAGCAGGCTGATCGGATGGGAGAGCGAGATGTCGACCTGCGGGCGGGCGCCCTCGTGGGTCCAGCCGAGCAGGCCGACGGGCTTCTCGTCGTCGTCGGTGAGCTTGGGCACGTGGTGCTCTTCGAGCACCTTCTCCACGAACTGCTTGTGCTGCGCGGGGATCATGTCGGCCAGCTCGTCGGCCATGTGCTCGGGGTCGATCTCGCCCGCGCCCGTGTACGACGCGGGCATGACGACGTCGACGCCGTAGGGCTTGCCGTCGACGTGCTCGTCGATCCACCTCAGCTCGATCTCGAGCTGCTCGGGCGAGAACGCGAGCGCGCCGAGCACGCCCATGCCCCCTGCTCGACTGACGGCGGCGACGACGTCGCGACAATGGCTGAAGGCGAAGATCGGCAGGTCGATCCCGAACTGCTCACAAAGCCGTGTCTGCATGTCGCCTCTCCCTGTGTCTTCGCGTTCTCAGGCTGTTCCCGCGCCCCGGGCGGCGCCGGCCTCGGCGATCCGCTTGGCCCAGGGATAGTCGGGCTTGCCGCTCGGCGACCGTTGCATCTGATCGACGAGGTGCAGCTCGCGCGGCACCTTATAGCCCGCGATCTTCGTGCGGCAGTGCGCCTGGATCTCCTCCAGCGACGCGGCCGCGCCCGCTCGCGCCTGCACCACCGCGGCCACCTTCTGTCCCCACCGCTCGTCGGGCACGCCCACGACGATCACGTCGTACACGGCCGGGTGCGACTTGACGGCCGCCTCGACCTCCTCGGGGAAGATCTTCTCGCCGCCCGAGTTGATCGACTGCGAGCCGCGGCCGAGCAGCGTGATGGTGCCGTCGGCCTCGACGGTGGCGAAGTCACCGGGCATCGCGTAACGGACGCCGTCGATCTCGACGAACGTCTCCGCCGTCTTCAGCTCGTCCTTGAGGTAGCGGAGCGGGATGTTCCCGCGGCGGGCCACCTTGCCGATCACGCCCGACCCGGCCTCGACCGGCTTCCCGTCCGCATCGAGCACGACCGTGTCGACGACCGCCCGTACCGTCGGGCCACCCTTCATCGCGGTGTTCCCCGCCTGCACCACCGTGATCCCGTTCGTGCCGCTCTCCGACGCGCCGATCGCGTCGGTGAGGACGAGGTTCGGGAAGCGGGCGAAGAACTGGTCCTTCACGGACGGCGAGAAGACGGCCGCGCTGCTCGTGAGGACGACCAGCGACGACAGGTCGTAGTGGGCCCCCGCGTCCTCGAGCGCCTCGATGAGCGGACGCCCCATCGCGTCGCCCGTGATCATCACGCCGTTGATCTTCTCGCGCTCGACCAGCTCCCAGACCCGGCGGGGGTCGAACTTGCCGACGAGCACGACCTTGTTGCCGATGAAGCTCTGGCCCATCACCGCCCACTGCGTGGCCCCGTGCATCAGCGGGGCGATCGGCAGGTAGGTCAGCGGGCCGCCCGCCCTCCCCTTGTCCACCATGGCCTCGGGCCGGTCGACGCGCTCGTTGGTGGTGGGGTCGATCCCACCGCCGAGCGCGAAGAAGACGTCTTCGTGGCGCCAGACGACGCCCTTGGGCAGGCCTGTGGTGCCGCCCGTGTAGAGGATGTACAGGTCGTCGCCCGATCGGGGGGGGAAGTCGCGTTCGGGCGACTGCGCGGCGAGCGCGTCCTCGTAATCGTCCTCGATCACGAGCGTGTGCCGGAGGAGCGGGAGGTGCTTGCGCACGGTGTCGACCCGGGGCCCGAACTCCCGCTGGTGGATGAGCGCCTTCAGGTCCGCGTTCTCGAAGATGTACGCGAGCTCGTCCTCGACGTAGCGGTAGTTGATGTTGATCCACACCGCGCGGAGCTTGAAGACGGCCCAGAGCGCCTCGACCCACTCCGCGCAGTTGTACGCGTAGATGCCGACGTGGTCGCCGGGGCCGACGCCCTGAGCGGCGAGGTGGTGGGCGAGACGGTTGGCCCGCGCCTCCATCTCCTCGTACGTCCGCCGCTTGCCTTCGGCGACGAGGTACTCGCGCTCGCCGAAGGCGTCGACCGCCGCCTCGAAGAGGTCGGCGAGGTTGAAGTGCATCCCGCGTAGTAGAACATGTTCCTACTTTGCCGGGCAACCGAGAGGAGCGTCGTGGGCGGCACCGAGCACTGCACGGTCGAACGGCACGGGCACACGGTCGTCGTCACCATGAACCGGCCGGAAGCGAAGAACGCGCTGAGCCTGCCGATGCTCGTCGGCATGGCCGACGCGTGGGACGAGATCGACGGCGACGACGACGTTCGCTGCGCGGTCCTCACCGGCGCGGGAGGCGCGTTCTCCTCGGGCATGGACCTCAAGTCCATGAGCGGCCCCGTGGACGAGAAGTACCAGCGGCGGCGGGAGGCCGACCCCGACCTCCACTGGAAGGCGCTCCTGCGCCACTACCACCTGAAGAAGCCGCTGATCGCCGCGGTCGAGGGCTTCGCCGTCGCGGGCGGCACAGAGATCCTGCAGGCCACCGACATCCGCGTGGCCGGAGAGGGAGCCACGTTCGGAGTGTTCGAGGCCAAGCGCGGGCTGTTCCCGCTCGGCGGTTCCACCGTGCGCCTGCGCCGGCAGATCCCCTACACGATCGCGATGGACATCCTGCTGACCGCGCGGCCGGTGAGCGCGCGGGAGGCGCTCGAGATCGGGCTCATCGGCCGGGTGGTGCCCGACGGGCACGCGCTCGACGAGGCGATGAAGATCGCCGACGTCATCGCGCACAACGGGCCGTTGGCGGTCGAGGCCATCAAGCGGTCGGTGCGCGCGACGGAGGGCCTGCCCGAGGACGAGGCGCTCGCGGTCGAGCTCGAGATCGGCTGGCCGGTCTTTGCCACCGAGGACGCGCAAGAGGGCCCGCGCGCCTTCGCCGAGAAGCGTCCGGCCGAGTTCCGGCGCAAGTAGCCGTGGGCGATCGCACTCCTGTCATCGCGGGCATCGGCCTGAGCGACTATCCGAAGGCGCCCGCGCTCGACGCGGTCCAGCACCACGCGCTCGCGCTGCAACGCACGCTCGACGACTGCGGCCTCGCCAAGCGCGAGATCGACGGCTACGTCAGCGCCGGCGGTGGTGGCGGCATGATGATCGACGACGCGGTGACGATGGCGGAGTACCTCGGCATCGACCATCGGTGGGTCGACGGCACCATGACGGGCGGGTCGTCGTTCGAGTTCCACGTGCAGCACGCGGCTGCAGCGATCCGCCAAGGCTACTGCGACACGGTTCTCATCACCTACGGCTCCGACCAGCTCTCGCGCATGGGTCGCACGCTCGGCACCGGTGGGTTCGCGCGGACGGGACAGCGGGTGCCAGGGCCCATCCAGTTCGAGGTTCCCTACGGCAACTCGTTGGTCGGCGCCTATGCGATGGTCGCCCGCCGTCACATGCACGAGTTCGGCACCACGTCGGAGCAGCTCGCGGAGATCGCGGTGGGGGTGCGCGAGCACGCCCGCCTCAACCCCGACGCCATGTACCGCGGACCTCTCACCGCCGACGACGTCGTCAACTCACGGCTGATCGCCGACCCGCTGCACAAGCTCGACTGCTGCGTGATCTCCGACGGCGGCGGGGCCGTCATCCTGACCACGGCCGAGCGCGCGCGCGACCTGCGTCAGCCGCCGGTCTACGTGCTCGGCGCAGCCGGAGCCCAGACGCACTGGAACATCAGCCAGTGTCCCGACTTCACCTCGTCGGCCGCGGTCGCGAGCGGGGCGGAGGCGTTCGCCCAGGCCGGGGTCACACCCGACGACATCGACACCGTGCAGTTCTACGACAGCTTCACCATCACCGCGCTCGTGCTGCTCGAGGGTCTCGGGTTCTGCAAGCAGGGCGAGGGCGGGCCGTTCGCGGCGGAGGGCCATCTGCGGCGGGGCGGCCGGCTACCGCTCAACACAGACGGCGGTGGGCTGTCGTCGTGCCACCCGGGGATGCGCGGCATCTTCCTGCTCATCGAGGCGGCCCGGCAGCTGCGCGGCCAGGGAGGCGAGGCGCAGGTGCCCGACTGCGCGCTCGCGCTCGCCTGCGGCTCGGGCGGCTGGCTGTCGTGCATCGGAACCGTGATCCTCGGCAAGGAGGAGCCATGAGCGGGCCCCGGGAACCCGACGGCGAGTGGTTGCGGCCGCTGCCGCGGCCCGACAACGTCACCGCGCCCTACTGGGAGGCGGCGGCGCGCCGCGAGCTGCTCATCCAACGCTGCCCCGCGTGCGGACACCGTCAGTTCTACCCGCGCGCCCTCTGCACCGTATGCGGCGCGGACCCCGAATGGGAGCGCGCGTCGGGCCACGGCACCGTGCACACCTTCACCGTGATCCGCCAGAACTACGCCAAGCCGTTCCGCGACGAGCTGCCGTATGTCGTCGCGATGATCGAGCTCGACGAGGGCCCGATGATGATGAGCAACGTCACCCACTGCGCGCCCGACGACGTCCGCATCGGCATGGCCGTCGAGGCGTACTTCGTGACGGCGGACGACGACATCGGCGTGCCGTTCTTCCGCCCTGCCTGACAAGGGTCAGCGCGGCACCGATCCGTCCCGCGGGGAGATGAAGACGATCTCTGCCTCCGACAGCAGCTCGTCGCCGTCGTGGCACCTGCCCCAGACGAAGATCTTGCGGCCCTCGACGCGATCGACGCCGGCCTCGTAGTCGAGGCGGCGGTTGAGGGGCGTGGGTCGGCGCATCCTCACGGTCAGCGTGCCGGTGTAGCCGGCCTGGCCCGACGCCATCTGCGCGAACCCGAGCAGGTCGTCGAAGGCGGCCGCGATGAACCCGCCGTGCAGGCAGCCCGCAGGGCCTTCGTAGGGCTCGTCGTAGACCGCCCATCCCCGCACCTTGTCGCCCTCGAACCACATGTGGAGGGGTGAGGCGAGCGGGTTGCTGCGCCCTGCGATGCCGCTGCGCTCGAGCAGCGCGGAGTCGGGCCCTCCCGCCGACGCCAAGCCGCCGCGTGCCCGCAGGCTCGGAAGTGCCTCCAACCGGTCGGCGATGGCGCGCATGCCCGTCACCAGCGCGTCGAGCTCGGCCCGGTCGACGAGCTCCACGTCGAGCAGCGCGATGTGGGCGATGGCCCGCTTGGTCTCCGCGACGAGAGCGTGCTTGCGCGCCCGCGGCTCGTCCTCCGCCGGGTCGAGGGTGACGTAGATCTCGTGCGGATCGGGCAGCCGCGCCATCAGATGGCCCGCTCGCGTCCCTCCCAGTAGGGATCGCGCAGCTTGCGCTTGTAGAGCTTGCCGTTGGGGTCGCGGGGCATCTCGGCCACGAAGTCGATCGACTTCGGCATCTTGAACTTCGCCAGCTTGTCGCGGGAGAACGAGAGGATCTCGTCCGCGAGCGCGGGGCCCGGGTCGACGCCCGGCGCGGGCTCGATGACCGCCTTCACCTCTTCTCCCCAGTCCTCGTGCGGGATGCCGAAGACGGCCGCGTCTCCCACCTTGGGGTGGGTCAGCAGCACGCTCTCGATCTCCGCCGGGTAGATGTTGGCGCCGCCGGAGATGATCATGTCGGCCTTGCGGTCGCAGAGGAACAGGTAGCCGTCCTCGTCGAGGTAGCCGATGTCGCCGACGGTGAAGTACTTGCCCTTGCGGCTCTTGTCGGTCTTCTCCTTGTCCTTGTAGTACTCGAAGTTGCCGGTCTGCATGTGCATGTACACGGTGCCGATCTCGCCCGCGGGGAGCGGGTTGCCCTCGTCGTCGAGGATCACGACCTCGGAGATGGGCCATGCCTTGCCCACCGTGCCCGGCTTCTTCAGCCACTCGTCGGGGAAGACGATCGTGCCGCCCCCTTCACTGGCCGCGTAGTACTCGTCGATCACGGGCCCCCACCACTCGATCATGCGGCGCTTGATCTCGGGCGGGCACGGCGCGGCGGCGTGCACCATGTGCCGGAGGGACGAGACGTCGTACTTCTCCTTCACCTCGTCGGGCAGCGCGAGCAACCGGTGGAACTGCGTCGGCACCATGTGGCTGTTCGTCACGCGGTAGCGCTCGATCCGCTCCAGCATGCCCTCCGGTGTCCATTTGTCCATGACGACGATCGTGTGCCCGATGTGGAGCGCGCCGCCCGAGAACACGAGCACGGCGGTGTGGTACAGCGGCGAGCCCACGATGTGGACGTTGTCGTCCTGGGGTTGCAGCCGGAAGAGGAAGAGCATCCCGCCGAAGCCCATCGACGATGCCTCCGGCGTGGTGCCGGGCAGCGGCCGGCGAACGCCCTTGGGCTTTCCGGTGGTGCCCGACGTGTAGTTCATCACGCCCCCGGTCGTGCGGTCCGCGGGCAGGTCGATGGGCTGGCCGTGCTTCAGCTCGTCGTAGGCGCGGAAGCCGGGGATGTCGCCGACGGCGAAGCGTCCCTCCTTCGGGAAGTCGATCTCGTCGGCCGCGGCGATGCAGACGTCGGCGAAGCGGGCGTGGGCCACGAGCGCCTTGGCCTCACAGTCGTCGACGATGTAGGCGATCTCGGGGCCCACGAGGTGGTGGTTGATCGGCACGAGATACCAACCCGCCTGGAGGGCGGCGAGGTAGAGCTCGAACACGGGCGCGCTGTTGGGGAGCACCATGGCGATCGAGTCACCCGGTTGCAGCCCGAACGCGCGCAGGCCGTGCACGAGCCGGTTGGCTTCGGCCAGGAGCTCGCCGGAGCTCACCTCGCGCCCGTCGGGCTCGACCAGCGCGGTGTACGTGGGGTCGTCGCGGGCCATGGCCCAGAAGCCGAGGTCAGGCATGGCGCGGACACTAGTGGCTGGTTGCGACCGCGACGAGAACGTGTTCTGATTACGCTTCGCCGGGCGCCACCCAACCGGGACGAGACACGGGAGCGATGCGATGCGAGCGGCAGTCCTGCAGGCCGTCGGCGACGAGAAGCTCGATGTTCGCGACGACATCACGGCGGAGGGCCCCGGTCCGGGCCAGGTGCGGGTGCGCATCGCCGCCACGGGTGTCTGTCACTCCGACCTGTCGGGGATGAACGGCACCATCCCCACCGCGGTCCCCGCGGTGCTCGGGCACGAGGGCGCGGGCGAGATCATCGCCGTGGGCGGCGGCGTGACCGGCCTGGCGGAAGGCGATCACGTCATCATCTCGTGGATGCCCCCGTGCGGCAGCTGCGCCGACTGCCTGAGGGGCCAGCCCCAGCTCTGCCTGCTCGGCCTCGCGGCAGGCGCGGTACCCCACTTCAAGCAGGGCGATCAACCGCTGTTTGCCTTCGCGGGGACGGGGACGTTCGCCGAGGAGGTCGTCATCTCGTCGCAGGCCGCCATCAAGGTCCCCGACGACGTCCCGTTCGACGTGGCCTCGTTGATCGGCTGCGGTGTCACCACCGGCGTGGGCGCGGTGATCAACACCGCCCGGGTGCGACCCGGCTCATCGGTCGTCGTGTTCGGGTGCGGGGGCGTCGGCATCAGCGTGATCCAGGGCGCGCGCGTCGCCGGTGCGGCCGAGATCGTGGCCGTCGACCTGGTCGACGGCAAGCTCGACATGGCGAGGAAGCTCGGCGCGACGCACGCGGTGAAGCCGGAAGACCTCGCCGATCTCTCGGGACAGATCACGGGTGGCGGCGGCTTCGACTACGCGTTCGAGGCCATCGGTAACCCGGTCACGATCCGCGCCGCCTTCGACGCGGCGCGGCGCGGCGGCGACGTGATCGTCGTGGGCGTCGGCCGCATGGACCAGTTCGTGCAGTTCAACGCGTTCGAGCTCTTCTTCAACGAGAAGAACTTCAAGGGCTCGCTCTACGGCTCGGCCGACGTGCGCACCGACTTCCACCGGCTGTTGCGACTCTGGCGAGGTGGACAGCTCGATCTCGAGGGCATGATCACCCGACGGTCCGGTCTCGACGGCATCAACGAGGCGTTCCGCGCCATGCAGGCGGGCGAAGTCATCCGCACCGTCATCGAGCTGTAGGGACGGCTGATGGCAGACACAGCCGAAGCGGTCCTCTCCGCGCCGAACATCCTCGAGTACCCCTACTCCCGTTCCGTCGGCCCGGTGATCAGCCGGTTCCTCACCGGGCTGCGGGAGCGACGGATCGAGGGCATCCGTGCGACCGACGGCCGGGTGCTCGTGCCGCCGACCGAGTACGACCCCGAGACCGGCGATGCGCTCACGGAGTTCGTCGAGGTGGGCACGGCCGGCGTGGTCACCACCTGGGCCTGGGTCACCTCGCCGCGCGCCAAGCACCTCATCGACCATCCGTTCGCGTGGGCGCTCGTCCGCCTCGACGGCGCCGACACGGGGCTTCTGCACATGGTCGACGCCGGCGACGAAGGGCGCATGGCCACGGGCATGCGCGTGCGGGTGCGCTGGCGGGACGAGCGCAAGGGCCACATCACCGACATCGAGTGCTTCGAGCCGGAGACATGAGCGACGACACCCCCGGCCCGGTGGAGATCATCGACACGCCCATCAAGCTCGTCTACCGCTTCATGCCGGGACGGGCGGCGTCGCGTTTCCTGCGCGGCATCGAGCAGGGGAAGATCCTGGGCCAGCGCTGCCCGAGCTGTCGGAAGGTGTACGTGCCACCGCGCGGCGCGTGCGCGGCGTGCGGCGTCGCCACCGACGAGGAGGTGCAGCTCGGCGACAAGGGAACGGTGACGACCTTCTGCGTCGTGAACGTCCCCTTCTACGGACAGAAGATCGAGATCCCCTACGTGTCGGCCACCATCCTCCTCGACGGGGCCGACATCGGTTTGATGCATCTCATCCAGGAGGTCGCCGCGACCGACGTGCACATGGGCATGCGCGTCGAAGCCGTCTGGTGCGACCCGGCCGACCGCAAGCCCACGCTCGAGAGCATCCTGCACTTCCGGCCGACGGGTGAGCCCGACGCGCCGTTCGACAGCTACCGGGAGTACGTGTGATGCGCGAGGTCGCCGTCGTCTCCTTCGCCCAGTCGGCCAGCGTGCGCGCCGAGGACACCCGCAACGAGGTCGAGATCCTCATGCCGGTCGTGCACGAGGCCATCGAGCGCTCGGGCATCGGCCGCAAGGAGATCGGCTTCACCATGTCGGGGAGCTGCGACTACCTCGCGGGTGCGCCGTTCGCCTTCGTGTCCGGTCTCGACGCCGTGGGGGCGTGGCCTCCCATCCGTGAGTCGCACGTCGAGATGGACGGCGCCTGGGCGATGTACGAGGCGTGGGTGCGGCTGCAGCACGGCGACATCGACTCCGCCCTGGTCTACGCGTTCGGCAAGTCGTCGCTCGGCGACCTGCCCGACGTGCTCGTGCTGCAGCTCGACCCGTACTACGTGGCGCCGCTGTGGCCCGATGCGGTGAGCATCGCCGCGCTGCAGGCGCGGGCATGGCTCGACGCGGGCCACACCGAGGAGGAGATGGCCGGGGTGGCGGCCCGCAGTCGGAAGGCGGCGATGGCCAACCCCATGGCGCAGGTGAAGGGCGACCACGCGGTGAGCGACCTCATGCGCGAGCCGTACCTCGTGTCGCCCCTGCGCCGGCACGACTGTCCGCCGATCTCCGACGGCGCCGCCGCGGTGGTGCTGGCTGCAGGCGACCTGGCGCGAAGGGTGTGTGAGCGGCCCGCGTGGATCCGGGGCATCGACCACCGCATCGAGGCGCACAGCCTCGGGGTTCGCGATCTCGCCACGTCGGCGTCGACGCGCCTGGCCGCCGAGCGGGCGGGCGTCGACGGCGCGATCGACGTCGCCGAGCTCCACGCACCCTTCAGCCATCAGGAGCCGATCCTGCGCGAGGCGCTGGGTCTGGGCGACGGGGTCGACGTCAACCCGTCGGGCGGGGCGCTGTCCGCCAACGTGATGATGGCGGCGGGCCTCACCAGAGTCGGCGAAGCCGCGGAACGCGTCATCGACGGCCGGGCGGGCCGGGCGGTCGCGCACGCGACCTCGGGCCCCTGCCTCCAGCAGAACCTGGTGTGCGTGCTCGACGGGGGCGTTGCGGCGTGAGCGGCGAGCTCTGCGCGGTCGTCGGCGTGGGCCAGACGAAGTACACGTCGGCGCGCAACGACGTGTCCATCGCGGGCCTGTGCCGCGAGGCGGCGCTGCGCGCGCTGGACGACGCGGAGATGACGTGGCGCGACATCGACGCAGTCGTCATCGGCAAGGCGCCCGACATGTTCGAGGGCGTGATGATGCCCGAGCTCTATCTCGCCGACGCGCTCGGGTGCGCGGGCAAGCCCATGTTCCGCGTGCACACGGCGGGAAGTGTCGGCGGCTCGACCGCACTCGCCGCCGCCAGCCTGGTGCAGGGCAACGTCCACGAGCGCGTGCTCACGGTCGCGTTCGAGAAGCAGTCGGAGTCCGACGCCATGTGGGCGCTGTCGCGACCGCTGCCGTTCGCACCACCGACGCTCGCCGGCGCGGGCGGCTACTTCGCCCCGCTGATCCGCGCCTACATCCGCCGGTCCGGCGCGCCCGACCACATCGGCATCCTCGTCGGCGTGAAGGACCGCGAGAACGCGCTGCGCAACCCGCTCGCCCACCTCCACATCACCGACATCAGCTTCGAGAAGGTGGCGGAGTCACCGATGCTCTGGGACCCGATTCGCTACCTGGAGACCTGCCCGTCGTCCGACGGCGCGTGCGCGATGGTGCTCACCAACGAGGCCGGCGGCGACCGCGCCGCCGCGCCCGCATGGGTGCACGGCACGGCCATGCGCAGCGAGCCCACGATGTTCGCCGGCCGCGACGCGGTGAACCCTCAGGCGGGCAAGGACTGCGTGGCCGACCTCTACGCGCAGGCCGGCATCTCCGATCCGCGCCGCCAGATCGACGCGGCCGAGATCTACGTGCCGTTCAGCTGGTACGAGCCGATGTGGATGGAGAACCTCGGCTTCGCGCCCGACGGCGAGGGTTGGAAGATGACCGACGACGGCAGCACCTCGTTCACCGGCGACCTTCCGGTCAACTGCTCGGGGGGTGTGCTCTCGTCCAACCCCATCGGCGCGTCCGGCATGATCCGCTTTGCCGAGGCGGCGCTGCAGGTGCGGGGGATGGCAGGCGAGCACCAGGTCGACGGGGCCCGCACCGCGCTCGGCCACGCCTACGGCGGGGGCTCGCAGTTCTTCTCCATGTGGATCGTGGGCCGGGCCAAGCCCTGACGCTGCCTTCAGTCCTTCTTGTCGTACGGGGCCGTCCTCAGGACAGCTGACTCCGACAAGAACGCCGAGAACGGGGCCTACTTCTCGAGGATGTGCACCGCGGCGGCGGTTCCGAGCCCCACGACGTGGGTGAGCCCGACCCGCGCGCCCTCGACCTGCCGGGCCCCCGCCTCTCCCCGGAGGTGGGTGGCCACCTCGTAGAGGTTGGCGACGCCGGTGGCGCCCAGGGGGTGGCCCTTGGAGATGAGGCCGCCCGACACGTTGACGGGCGTGCGCCCGTCGCGGCGCGGCGCGCCCGAGTCGATGAAGTCGCCCGCCCCGCCCGGCTCGCACAGCCGCAGGTTGTCGTAGTGCAGCAGCTCGGCGGTGGCGAAGCAGTCGTGCAGCTCGACCAGGTCGAGCTCGTCCGGCCCGATGCCCGCCTGCTCGTAGGCCTGGTCGGCCGCGTTGCGCGTGACCGTGTTGACGTCGGGCTGCACCTGACCGAACTCGACCCAGGGGTCGGTGGCCATCACCGAGGCCGAGATCTTGACCGCCCGCCGCTGCTGCTCGGGGCCGAGCGTGCGCAGCTTCTCGTCCGACACGAGCACGGCCGCGGCGGCGCCGTCGCCGGTGGGGCAGCACATGAGGACGGTGTTCGGGTACGACACCATCGGCGCGTCCAGCACCTGATCGAGCGAGAACGCGGACTGGTACTGGGCGAGGGGGTTGAGCGTGGAGTGCGCGTGGTTCTTCTCGGCCACCGCCGCGAACTGCTTCGGGCCGACGCCGTCGTGCTGTCGCGCGTAGTCCATGCCCGCTTGCGCGAAGACGCCCGGCATCGTGCCCGTGCCCAGCACACCTTCCACCGACATCACCGACCCGTACCGGCCCGACCGCTCGTACACGTCGCGGTCCCGGCCGGAGCGTCCCGCACCGCCGAGCAGCCCGGCCTTGCCCATCTTCTCCACGCCGACCGCGAGGCCCATGTCGGCCTCGCCCGCCTTGATGGCCATCAACACGGTGCGCACCGCGGTCGCCCCCGTGGCGCACGCGTTGGCGACGTTGTACACGGGGATCCCAGTCTGGCCGATCTGCTTCTGCAGCCGCTGGCCGAGCATGGCGTTCGCCTCGAACAGCGAGCCCACGGCCAGGATGCCCATGTCGAAGATGGAGACGTCGCCGTCATCGAGCGCGGCGAGCGCGGCTTCGGAGGCGAGGTCGATCGAGTCCTTGTCGCGATAGCGCATGAACTTCGTCATCGAGGCGCCCAGGATCCAGACGGCGTCGGACATGATGGTCCTCCTCAGGAAGCGGGCTCGAAGCCGAAGGCGACGGCTTCGGTGCCCTCGTCGTCGGTGCCGGCCGCGAACGTGGTGAGCCGCACGGGCATGCCGAGCTTCACGCCGGCCGGGTCGGGCTGCACGCCGACCAGGTTGGACTGCACGACCCCCCCGCCCGCGAGGTCGACGAGCGCCGACACGTAGGGGACAGGGACGCCCGGCGCGGCCCGGTGCACGATCGTGAACGACCGCAGCGTGCCCTCGCCGGCGAGGCGACGCACACCGAACTCGCGCCCGCCGCACTTGGCGCACGCGTTGCGTCGGTCGAAGTAGAGCGCGCCGCACCCGGTGCACTCGTGGGACTGCAGGTACGGCTCACCGCCGTCGATCACCAGGTAGTCGACGAGGGGAATGCGCGCGCTCACGCGATCAGCGCGGCGGCCGCGAGCCCGACCCCGAAGCCACCCTCGGCGTCGACGTCGACGGTGACGGGATGGCGCCAGGACAGGCCCGGCGGGGAGGTCACCCAGTGCGAGCCGGCGGGAAGCAGCGCGACCTGGAAGGGGAGTAGGCACGCGGTGGGCGCGGCCGCGAGCAGGCGGGAGAACGTGGTCGGGTCGAACGGCGCCTGCACGATCTGGGGGACGCCCGCCGCCAGCGCGGCCAGCGCGACGTGGTGCAGGCCGAGCCGCGTCGAGAGCGGCACGGCATGGAGCAGGCCCGGGTTCTCCAGCGAGACAGGCAGCGATGTCGGTTCGACGGACAGCGGTGCGCCGGCGGCGCGCGCAGGGGACACGAACCGCGCCGCCGACTGTCGCAACTCGAGCGCCTTCCACCACACGACCCCGGGGCCGTCGCCGACGATCGTCGCACGCACGCCCGCGGCGTGGCATGCGGTCACCCCCTCCGCGCAGGCCAGCACGACCGACGGGCCCGCGGCCGCGGCCCGGTCGGGGGGCAGCACGATGGTCGTCGCGCCGGCCTTGCCGGCCGCGAGGTGCGCAACGAGCAGGTCGGGCGCGTGGGCGTCGCAGCAGACGACGGCGACCTCGTCGCCCGGGGCCACGCCGAGGTCGACGAGGGCGCGGGCGAGGCGGTTGCTGCGGCGATCGAGACCGCCGTAGGTGAGCTGCTCGCCGTGGAGGACCTTCACCGCGACGGCGCCGGGCCGGTCCTGCGCATGGATCGACACCAGGTCGGCGATGCTCGCCACCGCGGCAGCGTATCATCGGGCGACCGAAAAAGTGAAACAGGTTCTAGACACGCTTCAGCGCGCCGGCTTCGACCAGGGGGCACCCATGAGCACGTTCACCCGCGACGAGATCGACCGGGCCTTCGAGCACTACCGGGCGGTGGCCAAGCAGGCGGGCACCGCCAACGACTGGCGGGCGTGGGCCGACCTGTTCACCGAGGACGCCACGTACATCGAGCACCACTTCGGTGAGATGCACGGCCGGGAGGCGATCTTCGAGTGGATCTCCACCACGATGAAGCAGCCGATCAACGACGAGATGACCGAGTTCCCCTGCGAGTGGTACGTCATCGACGAGGACAAGGGCTGGGTCGTGTGCTGCATCCAGAACCGAATGCGCGACCCCGGCGACGGCTCCGTGCACGAAGCCCCGAACTGGACCCTCCTCAAGTACGCCGGTGACAACCAGTGGTCTTGGGAGGAGGACATCTACAACCCCAACGAGTTCACCGACATGATCAAGGGTTGGATGCTGGCCAAGAAGGACGCGTGAGCACGCGCCAGCCCGCGCCCGCGTCGATGAAGCGGCGCACGTCGGCCCGGATGACCGCGGTCCCCTCGGGTGAGTCGTACATGCGCGCCGCCATGTCCTCGATCGAGCGGAAGCCGAGCTCGGCGATGCCGTCGATCTCGGGTGCGCCCGGCGTCAGCGGCGCGACCACGACGTTCTGCACGTAGCGGCAGAGCGCGGGATGGTGCCGGCGGGCGAGGGCCGAGTGCACGTTCGTCCAGTGGTCGGCGAACTGCTCGCGGGTCAGCCCCGGTCGTTTTCGGACGAAGGAGATGCGGGTGACGCCCTCCGACGGGGCGACGTGATCCCACTGCGGCCGTTCGTCGACGAGGTAACCGGTCACCGGACGACCGCCTGCGAGCGCGTCGACGTCGACGTCGTCGAGGTCGTCGGCCCACGCGAACATCACCGCGGCGACGTCGGGCGGCCCTTCATCGACGGCGTCGTGGACCAGGCACGCACGCACCCCGTCGACGTCGGCGGCCAAGCGCGGCACGGTCGTGCGCTCACCGGGGCGGCCGTGAACCACCAGGACGAGCTTCAAAGCGCCGATGCTAACGTCCCGTAGGACAACCATGGACCTCCGCTTCAGCGACGAGGACGAGGCCTTTCGGCGTGAGGTCCGCGATTGGCTGGCCGAGCACAACGTCGGAGACTTCGCCGCGGTCGAGGGCAGGGGCGGACCGGGCCACGAGCACGAGAGCGTCGAGCTGCGGCGCGAGTGGGAGCGTGTGCTCGGGCGCGCGGGATGGATCTGTCTGGGCTGGCCCAAGGAGCACGGCGGGCGGGGCGCCACGCTGGCGCAGCAGGTGATCTTCAACGAGGAGTACGTGCGCGCCTCTGCTCCCGCACGCGTGGGCGTGATCGGCGACACGCTCCTCGGTCCGACGCTCATCGCGTTCGGCACACCTGACCAGCAGCGGCGCTTCCTGCCGCCGATCGTGGCGGGGGAGGAGCTGTGGTGCCAGGGCTACTCCGAGCCCGACGCGGGGTCCGACCTCGCCAACGTGCAGACCCGGGCCGTCCTCGACGGCGACGAGTGGGTGCTCACCGGGCAGAAGGTGTGGACGTCGCTCGCCCACTGGGCCGACTGGTGCTTCGTCGTGTGCCGCACCGACCCGACGGCGGCGAAGCACAAGGGGATCTCGTTCATCCTGTGCCCCATGCGCCAGCCCGGCGTCGAGATCCGTCCGATCGTCCAGCTCACGGGTACGTCTGAGTTCAGCGAGGTCTTCTTCGACGGGGCGCGCGCGGCGCGCGCCGACGTCGTGGGCGAGGTGAACGGCGGCTGGCGGGTGGCGATGGGCCTGCTGGGCTTCGAACGCGGCGTCGCCACCCTCGGCGTGCAGCTGGGGTTCGAGCGCGAGCTTCGCCGCGTCATCGGGCTCGCCCGGGCCAACGGTGCCGACCGACAGCCCGCGATGCGCCAGCGCCTGGCCGACGCATGGATCGGCTTGCGCATCATGCGGTTCAACGCGTTGCGCACGCTGAGCACGATGGAAGGCGGCGCACCGGGGCCCGAGGCTTCCATCACCAAGCTCTACTGGGCCACGTGGCACCGCAACCTGGGCGAGCTCGCGGTCGACGTGCTCGGGCCACGCCTCGAGCTCGACGAGGAGCTGCAGCGGATGTTCCTGTTCGCGCGCGCGGACACGATCTACGGCGGGTCCAACCAGATCCAACGCAACGTGATCGGTGAGCGGGTGCTGGGCCTGCCGCCGGAGCCGCGGGCGGGGGCCTGAGGTGGACGCATCTGACGTGAACAGCCCTGACGTGAAGGGGCACGGCCTGCTCGAGGGCCGCACCGTGCTCGTCACCGCGGCGGCGGGCACCGGCATCGGCCAGGCGACGGCGCGGCGCTGCGCCGAGGAGGGTGCCTTCGTCGTGATCAGCGACCGCCACGAGCGCCGGCTGGCGGAGACGGCCGAGCGGCTCGAGCCGGTCATGGGGTCGCGGCCGCCGGCCGTGGCCTGCGACGTCGCGAACGAGGCCGAGGTGCAGCGGCTCTTCGCGTCCGCCATCGAGGCGGCCGGCCACCTCGACGTGGTCGTCAACAACGCAGGTCTGGGCGGCACCGCGACCGTCGTCGACATGACCGACGAACAATGGCACTCGGTGCTCGACGTCACGCTCAACGGCACCTTTCGCTGCGTGCGCGCCGCGTTGCGGCACATGGTCCCGCGCCGCGCCGGTGCCATCGTCAACAACGCTTCGGTCATCGGGTGGCGGGCGCAGGCCGGCCAGGCGCACTACGCGGCGGCCAAGGCCGGGGTGATGGCCCTCACCCGATGTGCCGCCATCGAGGCCGCACCCGCGGGCGTCCGGGTCAACGCGGTTGCGCCCAGCCTCGCCATGCACCCGTTCCTCTCCAAGGTCACCACCGACGAGGTGCTCGACGAGCTCACCCGCCGGGAGGCGTTCGGGCGGGCCGCGGAGCCGTGGGAGGTGGCGAACGTGATCGTGTTCCTCGCCAGTGACTACGCGTCGTACATGACCGGCGAGGTGGTCTCGGTGAGCAGTCAGCACCCCTAGCCGCCTCGCCTACTCGAGTTCTGACGATCCGTCAGCCTGCTATTGAAACGCGTTCACGAGTCGGTCAGAATCGCCGACGCTGGTGGACCAAGGGGGAAGACATGGTTCGTTCTCGTTGGCTGGTGTGTGCGACGGCGCTCATCGTGCTCGTTTCCGCGTGCTCACGCAGCAGTAAGAACACCGAGGCGAGCGGCGGGAGCACCACGACGGCCAAGAGCGCCTCGGCCGGCACCTTCGGAGACCTCAAGGACGTGTGCGGTCCCGGGAACGCCAAGGGTGCCACCGCGACCGGCGTGACCGACACCTCCATCGCCGCCGCCGTCTTCTCCGATCCGGGCTTCAGCGGCAGGCCGGGCCTGAACCAGGAGCTGTTCGACGCGGCCAAGGTGTTCGCCGCGTGGTGCAACGACGCCGGCGGGATCAATGGACGCAAGATCGTCGTCCACGAGCGCGATGCCAAGCTGACGGAGTACAAGCAGCGGGTCATCGAGTCGTGCCGTGAGGACTTCATGATGGTCGGCGGTGGGGCCGTCTTCGACGACACCGGTCAGCAGGACCGGCTGAAGTGCCTGCTGCCCACCATCGCCGGCTTCGTGGTCACTCCGCAGGCGCGAGCCGCGGACCTGACCGTCCAGCCCGTGCCCAACCCGGTGGACCGCCTGCTGATCGCCGCCCAGCGGTACGTCGCCGCCCAGTTCCCCGCGTCGATCGAACACGTCGGCTACCTGACCGGCGCGATCGCGACCACGAAGGTCGTGAACGATCAGAAGCTCGAGGCGGCGCCCACGCTCGGGTTCAAGACCGTGTACAACGCCGAGTACAACCCGCTCGGAGAGTCGAGCTGGACGCCCTTCGCGCAGGCCATGAAGAGCGCCGGCGTCCGCGGCCTCGTGTACACGGGCGAGCCCGAGAACCTGGCCAAGCTGCTGATCGCGCTGTCCGAGATCGGCTACCAGCTCGACTGGGTCACAGCCGACGCGAACCACGTCGACTCGAAGCTGATCGAGACCGGTGGCGCCGCGGTGAAGAACGTGTTCATCGCGGGCGCCGTCGTCCCGTACACGCTGGCGAAGACGAACCCCGCCACTCAGCAGTACCTCGATCTGTTCAAGAAGTACCTCCCGAACGGGAAGTCCAAGGCCTACCTCGGCTTCCAGGGCTTCTCGGCGTGGCTCCTCTTCGCCACCGCGGCCAAGCAGTGTGGCTCCCAGCTCACCCGGCGCTGCGCGTACGACAACGCGTCGAAGGTCACGAAGTGGACCGGCGGCGGGCTCCACGCGCCGACCGATCCCAGCAAGAACGGCGGGGGGTGCTCGCTGGTCGTCGAGGCGACGCCCGACGGCTTCGTCGTGCCGAAGGGCTTCAAGGCCACCGACGGGATCTTCAACTGCGACCCGGCGAACACCTTCACCCTCAAGGGTGACTACGGCAAAGGCGTAACGCTGAAGGACGTGGGCCTGAGCATCGACGACCTCAAGTAGTCACGGGAGGGCCCGGTGGAGAAGCTCCTGATCTTCACGATCGTCGGCCTCAGCCTGGCTGCCATCTACTCGATCATCTCCAGCGGGCTCGTCCTCACCTACACGACCACCGGGATCTTCAACTTCGCCCACGGCGCGGCCGGGATGCTGGCGGCGTTCACCTACTGGCAGCTGCGCTTCGACTGGGGATGGCCGGCGCCGGTGGCCCTGTTCGTCGTCCTCGTCGTCCTCGCGCCCGCGTTGGGGCTCCTGCTGGAACGGGTGATCATGCGGGGGTTGGTGGGCACGACCGAGGCGACGAAGCTCGTCGTGTCGATCAGCCTCCTCGTCGGCATGATCGGGTTGGCGAACGTGATCTGGAAGCCCGGTGTCAGCCGGCCGATGTCCACCTTCTTCCAGGGGCAGACCATCGACCTCGGAGTAACGACGATCACGTACCACCAGGCCATCACGATCGCGGTCGCCATCCTGGTCGCGGTCGGGCTTCGCCTGCTCCTGTTTCGCACCCGCATGGGCGTCTCCATGCGGGCCAACGTCGACGACCGGACGCTGGCGTTGCTCAACGGCGCCCGGCCCGACCGCGTTGCGATCTACAGCTGGGCCGTCGGCTCGTCGCTCGCCGCGCTCGGCGGCATCCTCATCGCCCCGAGCATCGCGCTGGATGCGGCGTCGCTTTCACTGGTCATCGTGAACGCTTACGCCGCCGCCATCTTCGGGCGGCTGCGCTCGTTGCCGCTGACGTTCGTCGGGGCGATCGTCATCGGCCTGACCGAGGGCTACCTGTTCGGCTACCTGCCCAGTGACAACCAGTACCTCATCGGCCTGCGGCCCGCGGCGTCGGTGATCATCCTCTTCCTCGTCCTGCTCGTCCTCCCGAACCCGCGGCTTCGCACCCACGGCCGGCTGCGCGAGTTCTTCCCGGCACCGTCGATGCGGGGAGCGCTCCTCTTCGCGGGGATCGTGCTCGCGGGCGGGGTGGTGATGGCGACGACCCTCGACTCGGTCGACGCGATCACCTACGGCCAGATCTTCTCGATCGGCATCATCGCCCTCTCGCTCGTGCCATTGGTCGGCCTGGCCGGGCAGATCTCGCTGGCCCAGCTCGGCTTCGCCGGCATCGGCGCGGTGGTGATGGCGCACCACGGGGTGGGCGGCAACCCTCTCGGCGTGGTGCTGGCGGTCGTGGTGTCCGCCGCGGTGGGCGCCCTCGTGGCCCTACCGGTGTTGCGGCTCTCCGGCATCTACCTGGCCCTCGCCACCGCCGCCTTCGCAGTGGCGCTCGACCGCTGGATCTTCAACCTGCCCGACTTCGACATCGGGCCGGTGCACATCAGCATCTTCACGCGCGGCTCGGTCGACGTCGCGCCGCTCAAGCTCTTCGGCTACACGTTCGACAGCCCGGCCCGGCAGCTGATCCTCGCCAACGTCGTGTTCGTGGCCGTCGCCATGCTGGTGGTGGCGGTGCGCAGGAGCGGCTTCGGCCGTCGCCTCCTCGCGATACGCGACAGTGAGGCGGCCTGCGCGACGTTCGGGCTGAACCTGGTCGGCACCCGTCTGGCGGTGTTCACCCTCTCGGCCGGTATCGCCGGGCTCGGCGGAGCCGTGTACGCCACGCAGCTCAACTCCATCAACCCCACCCGCTTCGACGTCGTCATCGGCCTGCCCATCTTCATGCTCGTGGTCGTCGGCGGGGCGGGGTTGGTCGGCGGTGCACTGTTCGCCGGCGCCAGCCTCAACGGGCTCCTGCCGCTCGTCGCCACGCTCGGCAACACCGCGGCGAGGTGGTCGACGATGGCCCCCGGTCTGGTCGGCATCGGTCTGGGTCGCAACCCGAGCGGCGCGGTGCAGGACATGAGCGAAGGGGTACTGCCTCTGCGGCGGGACCACACCGTGCTGGCGGGCATGTTCGCCACCATGGCGCTGTGGTACGCATGCCCTTCGTGATCCTGCTCGCGCTGACGTTCGTGGCCGCCAACGCCGCCGCCATGCTCCGGGCCCGGCCGGCCGCAGGCGCCGCCGAGCCCGAGCCGGCCCTCGAATGGGTGGGGATCACCTCCCCGTGGACGCCCGAGCGGGTCGCCGCCATCGACCATGCTCTCGCCCTCGACCAGGTACGGGTCCGTGCCCCGACTTGACGTCCGCGGGGTGAGCGTGCGCTTCGGCGGCAACATGGCGCTCGACGACGCGTCACTGTCGGCCGACGAGGGTCGCGTCACGGGGTTGATCGGCCCGAACGGCGCGGGCAAGACGACCCTGTTCAACGTCGTCACCGGCCTGCTGCCGCCGACGTCGGGCACGGTCGCGATCGACGGCGTCGACATCACCCGTCTCAACCCCTATAAACGGGCCCGACGCGGCCTGGCCCGAACCTTCCAACGCCTCGAGCTGTTCACCATGCTCACGGTGCGCGAGAACATCCGGGTGGCGGCCGACATCCACCGCAGGTGGTCGCGCGACAAGGAGGACCCCGCCGAGCGCACCGACGCCATCATCGGGCGGATCGGCCTGCGGGCCACGGCCGACGTCAGGGTCACGTCACTGCCGACCGGGCAGGGCCGGCTGGTCGAGCTGGGTCGCGCCCTCGCCTGCAACCCGAGGGTGCTGCTCCTCGACGAGCCGGCATCGGGCCAGGACGACAGCGAGACCGAGCAGTTCTCCCGCCTGCTGCGGGAGCTGGCCGACGAGGGCGTGGCGGTCGTGCTCGTCGAGCACGACGTGCAGCTCGTGATGTCCGTCTGCGACGTGATCTCCGTGCTCGACTTCGGACGCGTGATCGCGAAGGGCACGCCGGCCGAGATCCAGTCGGACGAGGCCGTCCTCACCGCCTACCTGGGCGCGACGGCGGGGTCGACATGACGCTCGCGGCGGAGGCGACAACGACCGATCGGGTCTCGACTCCGCTGCTCGAGCTGCGCGACATCCGGGCCGCCTACGACGGGATCAACGTGCTGCGGGGCGTCGACCTCGTCGTTCCCGAAGCCACCGTCGTTGCCGTGCTGGGCCCGAACGGGGCGGGCAAGACGACGACCCTCAAGGTCGCTGCCGGGCTCCACCCGGCCAGCGGCGGCGACATCCTCGTGGCCGGGCGGCGGGTCAACGGGGCCCGCCCCGACGAGCTGGCGCGCCGGGGTCTGTGCCTCATCCCCGAGGGACGCGGGATCTTTCCGAACCTCACGGTGAGGGAGAACCTCTGGATGATGAGCCACTGCCGGCGGCAGCTCGCCGACATCGAGGAGCTCACCTATGCGCGCTTCCCACGCCTGCGGCAGCGCCACACCCAGCTCGCGGGCACGCTCTCGGGCGGCGAGCAGCAGATGCTGGCGCTGGCCAGAGGCCTGGCCACCGACCCGGCCGTGCTCATGCTCGACGAGCTGTCGATGGGCCTCGCGCCGATCGTCGTCGAGGACCTCTACCAACTCGTCGCGTCCGTCGCCAAGGAAGGCGTGTCGATCCTCGTCGTCGAGCAGTTCGCGAGGATCGTGATGGACGTGGCCGATTGGGCGGTCGTAATGGTGCAGGGGCGCGTCACGTTGACCGGCCGCCCCCGAGACCTCGAGGACACCTTGTCGTCGGCGTACCTGGGAGGATGAGCGCGATGATCGAGAGCATGACGCAAGCCGCAGGGACCGGGGACATGCCACGGGTCGAGGAGTTCAAGGCCGAGATCGGCGAGATGCGCCTGCGCGACCCGTCCACGGCGCGCGACCGGCAGTTGCTCCGGCTGGGCGTGGCGCTGCTCGTCGTCGGCGTTGCCCTCACCGTGATCGCCTACTTCATGTCGCACGGCACCACCAACCCCCTGTCGCAGGGCGACGCCACGATCCTGGCGCTCGCGGGCGTGGCGGTGAGCGTCGCGGGGGGCACCCTGTTCCTGCGCTACTCGCTGGCGACGTTCCTGCGGTTCTGGCTGGCTCGTCTCATCTACGAGCAGCAGGCGCAGACCGACCGCATCGTCGGTCAGACCGACGCCGCGCCGAGGTAGGCCGGGCGCTCGCCGCCCCCGTGCACCACGAGGTTCCCGCCGCTGATGTAGCGGGCGAGGGGTGAGGCGAGGAACAGGCACGCGTCGGCGATGTCGTCGGGCTCGCCCATGCGCCCGAGCGGCACCGTGGCACCGACCGCGGCGATGCCCTCTTCGTCGCCGTAGTGGAGGTGCGACTGCTCCGTGCGGATGAGCCCGGCGCTCACGCAGTTCACGCGCACCTTCGGTGCCCACTCGACCGCGAGCGTCTGGGTGAGGCCGATGAGTCCGGCCTTGGCTGCGCCGTAGGCCGCGGTACCGGGGCTGGGCCGCAGGCCGCTGACGCTCGCGATGTTGATGATGCTCCCTCCGCCGTTTTGCTCCTGCATGACCGCGTTGGCGCGCTGGCTCACGTTGAGCGGGGCGATGAGGTTGAGCGTGATGATCGCGGTCGAGAAGCGCGGGGACGCGGTCGCGGCGTCGGCGGCGGGCGACCCGCCGGCGTTGTTGACGACGACGTCGAGTCGTCCGAAGCGCTCGGTGGTGGTGGTGACGACGCGGTCGATGTCGTCGGGCTCGCGCACGTCGGCGGCGACGAACACCGCGACGCGTCCGCCCGCAAGCGGCAGCGCCTCGGGCTCGTGGCGGCAACAGATCACGACGTCGGCTCCGTGCTCGAGGAAGCGGAGGGTGATCCCGCGTCCGATGCCCCGGCAACCACCGGTGACGATGACCGCGTGGCCGGCCATGTCGAGCGGGTCCGTCATGACCGCGAAGCTAGTACGGTGCGCGCGAACCTGACTCGCAATCAGATCGGCTGGCGATGGCTCTAGCGCACACGGTCACCGACGGCATCGCCGAGGTGGTGATGGACAACCCGCCTGTCAACGCGTTGACAGTGGCCGGGTGGTTCGAGTTGGCCGACCTCGTGCGCGCGTTGGGCGCCGACCCCGCGGTGCGGGTCGTGATCCTGACCGCAGAAGGACGTGGCTTCAACGCCGGCGTCGACATCAAGGAGATGCAGGCGGCCGAGGGGTACACCGCGCTGGTGGGAGCCAACCGCGGGTGCTACGCCGCCTTCGCGGCGGTCTACGAGTGCGAGGTGCCGGTGATCGCCGCGGTCCACGGCTA
>VAWU01000069.1 GCA_005888325.1 Actinomycetota bacterium | reverse complement strand
CGTCCTGCGGCTCGCGTTGTTCCTCGGCTACATCGTCGCGATCGGCCACGTGGCCGACATCCGTCGGCTGTTCGAGTACCACGGCGCGGAGCACAAGGCCATCGCCGCCTACGAGAACGGCGTCGAGGTCACGCCCGAGCGGGCCCAGCGCTTCGGCACCGAGCACGTGCGGTGTGGCACCAACTTCCTGCTCACGGTGATGGTCACGTCGATCGCGATCTACTCGGCCTTCGGACGACCGTCGCTGCTCCTCCTGATCGGCTCGAGGGCGCTGCTCATCCCGCTCGTGGCCGGGGTGGCGTACGAGATCATCCGGTTGGGCGCGCGCAACTTCGACAAGCCGGTCGTGCGCTTCCTCATGCGACCGGGTCTGGCACTGCAGAAGCTCACCACCCGCGAGCCGTCCCTCGACCAGCTGGAGGTGGCGATCGCCGCGTTGCGGGCCGCCCTGACCGCCGACCAACGCACCGAGGTCGACGCGCGCCTGCTCCGCACGGCGCGGGCCCGGCCGGCCCCGGAGGCCACGAGCGGCGCTCCCGGTCTGGCCCCCGCCTCTTAGCGGGCGAGCGCGTCGGCGGCGGCGTCGACGATCGAGGCCACGCGGTCCGGCCACTGCTCGTGCAGGGTGCGGAACGGGTTGGGCGCCCGCCGCAGGATCGCAGTCGCGAGGTACCACGACATCCCCGGGGGCCGTCCGCCGTAGCCGCCGAGCAAGCGCTCGAGCGCGACGCGGGCCGCGTCGAGGTCGGGCCGGCCCTCGTTGACCAGATGGGCGGCGAAGGACGACGGGTCGAGCGCGGCCGGCGCGGCGCACACCCGGTCGAGATCGATCAGCACGAGGCCGTCCGCGCAATGGAGGAACTGCCGAGCGTGGAAGTCACCGTGCGACGTCACCGGGGCGCCTGCGTCGGGTGCGCTTGCCTCCAGCTCGCTCAACAGGCGTTCGAGGCGCCCGGTCAGCTCGGGGCTGATGTGGCTCACGAGCTGTGCCGCCTCTGCGGCGGCTGCGAGGTGGTCGGCCGGTGTGCGCGGCACGAGGCCGTCGGGCGCGGCGCGGTGGAGCGAGGCGAGGACCTCACCCGCTTCGCCGGCCATCTCGGCCGGGTCGGACGGCGTGTCCCCCTCGAGGAACCGCTGCGCTGTCACGTGCTGGTCGTCGAGCGACGCGAGGAGACGCGGGGTCCGGACGGCCCATTGGCGGGCGGCGTACAAGCCGCCCGCGGCCTGCTCGAAGCGGGGCTCCTGCGCGTAGACCTTGATGACGTAGTCGTCCACCTTCAGCACCGCACGCCGGCCCGGCCGGTAGTTCAGGAACTCGCCTTCCCAGCCCGACGTCGACAGGTCGAGTCCTGCGGCGCGGAGGTGCCGGCGCAGCTCCGTGGGCCGTTGGGCGAGCGGCGGCAATGACAGGTCGAGCGGGAGCCATTGGATGAGCGCGTCCACCTCGCGCTCGAACGCCAGAGGCATCGCCGCGGGCGACCGACCGTTCACCTGCACGGCCATGGCGCGGTTGCGCGGCTCGAGCACCCAGCGGGAGAGCTCGTCGCCCCGGGCGATCATGGCGACGGCGCCGTGACTGTGGCCGTCGAGGTCGACGTCGTAGTGGACGACCAGGTTCTTGCCCGGCTGGTAGCGGACGTAGTGGGTGCGCACCAGTGGCGCCGGCGCGCTCGCGTCGAGCGAACGGGCCAGCACGTCGGCCATCACCTCCGGGTCTAGCAGCTCGGCCAGGCGCGGCAGCTCGGGATCGGACGGCGCGGGCGCCCGGCGCGACGGCGCCGGCGCGCGCGCGGCGCGGGCGCCGAGGGGTGCGAACGGCACGGGTCGGTCGAGCACCTCGCCCGGCTGGCCGTCGTCGACCACCTCGCCCTTCACCATCACGACCACGCGCTCGGCCACGCGCGCCAGGTCGATCGAGTGCGTGAACA
Source organism: Actinomycetota bacterium (assembly GCA_005888325.1). Lineage (NCBI taxonomy): Bacteria > Bacillati > Actinomycetota > Actinomycetota bacterium. The sequence goes on along the minus strand of VAWU01000069.1, from coordinate 52,400 downwards.
GCACGACGGTGCGGCCGGGCACGAGCGCGTCGAGGCCGGCGAGCACCTCCGATTCGCTCTCCGGGTCGAGTCCCGCGGTGGGCTCGTCGAGGAGGACGATCGGCGGATCGCGCAGCAGGGTACGGGCGATGGCGATGCGCTGGCGCTGGCCGGCCGACAGCCCGGCGCCGCCGGGGCCGAGCACCGTGTCGTAGCCGTCGGGGAGCTGGGCGACGAACGTGTGCGCGCCGGCGCTGGTGGCCGCGCCCTCGATCTGCGCGCGGGTCGCGTCCGTGCCATACGCGATGTTGTCGGCGACGGTGCCCGCGAACATCACCGTGTCGGGCAGCACGAGGCCGACCTGGGCGCGTACCCAGTCGCGCGCGCAGTTCCGGACGTCGCGGCCGTCGATGAGCACGCCGCCTGCGGTGGGGTCGTGGAAGCGAGCCAGCAGTGCGGCGAGGGTGGACTTGCCGGCGCCCGACCGTCCGACGATCGAAACGTGCTGACCCGCGGGGACGTGGAGGGTGACGTTGCTCAGCGCGAGCGTGTCGGCGTCGTAGGCGAAACCCACGTTGTCGAGGTCGAGGACTCCCTTGGCCCGTGGCCCGTGGTAGGCACCCGGCACCTCGGCGAGCTCGTCGTCCGCCGCGAGCACGCCCGCGATGCGATCGCCTCCGGCCGTCGCTCGCGTCAAGCGGGCGCGCTCGTGGCCGACCGCGCGCATCCGTGGGTAGAGACGTCGCGCGTACGCATGCACGACGATGAGGTCGCCGGGAGTGAGCGCACCGGCGGCGACCCGGAACACCCCGAGCACCAGCACGACGGCGGTGGTCATCGCTCCGGTCAGGTCGAGCTGGCTGCCCGTCGACGTGGATCGCTCGTGGTGGGCGCGCGATGTCAGCCAGGCGAGGAGAGGCGTGACCGCGAACGCGACGATCCCCAGGATCGGGTCGAGGTAGATGCTGACGACGAGCATCCCGGCCAGCAGGAGCACCGAGGTGGCGAGGGGCCGGAGCGCATCTCGAAACACCGCGCCGACAGCGCTGACATCGCCCGTCACGCGCGCCGCCACATCGGTGGTCTGGCGCCGCTCGCGGAACGCGAGCGTGAGCCGTTGGAGGTGGGCGTAGATCGCGGCGCGCAGGTCGCGCACGACGAGGTCGCCTGTGCGGCGCAGCCGTTCGGCGGCGAACGACGAGGCCAGCGCGCCCAGCAGCGCGATCGATATGGCGAGCGCGGCCACGGCGGCGAGCATGGGCCAGTCCCCCCGCGGCACCGCGAACTTCCGCCCGCCGTGCTCGAGCAACAGGCGGTCGACGACGAGCTTCAGCGGGAAGGGCCGAGCCAGTTCGGCGGCGACGACCACCGCCGTCGCGCCCATGGCGGCGCCGAGCGTCTGCCAGTGCCGGCGGACCGACGACCGGATGAGCCGGCCCGGCCTCAGCGGCCGAGAGCGGGGATCGGGCCTCAGCGGCCGAGAGCGGGGATCGGGCCTCAGCGGCCGAGAGCGGGGATCGGGGCTCACCGGACAACCTCGGCGGCAGGCGCCGCGTCGCGCTCGCCGGGGCGCACGGCGGTGCCCCGGTGGGCGGTGGTCGGGTCCGTGGGGAGGGAAGCGATGCGAATCACGTCGTCGTCAAGGGTGGGCGGCAACCGAGACGAGCCCGAATCACGCGCCCTGCGATGCGCCCGCCTCGGTGGCCGTGGCCACGCTCAGTCATCGGCGTGACCGGGGCCGAACCTGAGTGAGAGGGGCCGAGCGGCCCCCCGGGACTTCCCGGCCCGGCTCGTGGCTCGGGGAGCCGTCCGCGCGGGAGAGTCGGACGGTGGAAGCCGATCGCCGTCACGCCCTGCTCACCGCGAAGCTGACCGCGCTCGTGACGGCCGGATGGGGGACCGATGCGCTCGCCGACGGGCGTGGCACGGCGGTCGCCTTCCCCGGTGGCGCCGGTCTGTCCGCAGGTGGGACGGGCTGGCTCTTGGTCGAGGACGGACCCGGCCGTGCGCTCGGGCCCGCGCTGCTGTGGGCCGGTCGCGTGGGGGTCGACCGGCTGCACCTCTTGGTCGAGGCGGAGGCGGGCGGGCTGGCCCGCAGGGCGGCGACCTTCGCCCGGGCGCCTCAGGTCTGGCAGGTGGAGGGCCGCGCCCTCACCCTCACTGCGCCCGAGCCGATCGGCCCCGCGCCGCGGTTGGACGCGGAGGCCTCGGCGTGGGTCGACCGCTTGCGAGCCGCCGGCGCCGAGCCCGTCGTCGAGGCGGGGGTCCTCACCGGCGAGGTGCTCGGGTTGGAGGTGGCCCGGGTGGTGAGCGACGCAGATGGCTCACGCCTCGAGGTGGGTGTGGGGAAGCACGACCGCGACGCCCGGCGAGCCATGAGCGGCGACGTCCCGACGCAGGCGGCGCTGGCGGCCGCGGTGGCCGCCGTCCGCCGGCACCGTCGCGCCGGTGCGCCCCACCATCCCCTGAACCGTCTCGCCTCCGAGCGCTGGCTGCGCGCCGTCCTCGTCGACCGGCCCGGGCTCGTGGGCGCGGCCCACCTCGCGCCCGTGCCGTCACCGGTCGCGCGCGACGACCTGCGACGGCACGCCCCCGCGCCCGCGGCGGGCGTCGACGACCGGGGGCGGCCGCTGCTCGTCGTGTGCTCGACCGGGATCGACCTCGACCTGGTGCCCGCGGCCGCCGATGCCCGGCTGGCCGACGGTCGCGGGCCGCGTCTGGTGCTCGTCGTGCCCGAGTGCGACGACCACCCGGTGCACCGCTCGCTCAGCGGGCTGCTGATCGAGCCGGCCGAGGTGCGGACGGTGCCCGACGACTGGCGTTCCCTGTCGTCACTAGCCTGAGAACGTGCTGGACCGGCTGGCCGCCCTCGAGAAGGAGTACGACGACGTGCTCGCGCGCCTCGCCGACCACGAGGTGATCGCGGACCCGCGCGCGCTCCTGGAGGCGTCAAGGCGGCACAAGGAGCTCGAGCCGGTCGTGCTCGCGTACCGCGACTACCGCCAAGCGCGCGACGACCTCGACGCGGCTCGCGGGATGCTCGCCGACTCCTCGGGCGACGACCGCGACTTCGTGCGCGCCCAGATCGACGAGGCGGAGCACGCCATCGCCCGGCTCGCGGAGGAGCTGCGCCTGCTCCTCCTGCCCAAGGACCCCAACGAGGGCAAGAACGTGATCGTCGAGATCCGCGGCGCGGAAGGCGGTGAGGAGGCGAACCTCTTCGCCAAGGTGCTCTTCGACATGTACATGCGCTACGCCGACCGCATGGGCTGGAAGTCCGACGTCCTCAAAGCCGACTCGTCGGAGATGGGCGGCTTCAACGAGGCCACCGTCCTGCTGAAGGGCGACGGGGTGTGGAGCCACATGAAGCACGAGGGTGGCCCGCACCGGGTGCAGCGGGTGCCCGTCACCGAGTCGCAGGGCCGCATCCACACGTCGTCGGCCACCGTCACCGTGCTGCCCGAGGCCGAAGAGGTCGAGATCCAGCTCGACCCCAACGACCTCAAGGTCGACGTCTACCGCTCGACGGGGCCGGGTGGTCAGTCGGTGAACACCACCGACTCCGCGGTGCGCATCACCCACCTCCCGACCGGCGAGGTCGTCGCCATGCAGGACGAGAAGAGCCAGATCCAGAACCGGGCCAAGGCGCTCCAGGTCCTGCGGGCCCGCCTGCTCAAGCGCGAGCAGGACCGGCACGCGGCCGAGCTCTCCGAGCAGCGTCGCGGCCAGATCGGGGGCGGGGGCAGGTCGGAGAAGATCCGCACGTACAACTACAAGGAGAACCGCGTCTCCGACCACCGCATCAACCTCACGACCTACAACCTCAACAAGGTGCTGATGGGTGAGCTCGACGAGATCGTCGATGCGCTGATCGCGGACGAGCGGGCGCGCCAGCTCTCGGGAGAGGACTGAGCCGCGTCGCTGACCTGGCGACAGGTGCTGGCCGAGGTCGAGGCTCAGCTCGGCGACGCCGTCGACGCACGCCGCATCGTGGAGCGGGCGTCGGGACACGAGGGTGCCGATCTGATCGTGCACCTCGACGAACGTGCGCCCGACCGGGCGCGCGAGGAGTGCGCGCGCATGGTCGCCCGCCGCCGCGCGGGTGAGCCCCTCCAGTACGCCATCGGCGGGTGGGGGTTTCGTGGCCTCGACCTCTACGTCGACGGGCGCGTGCTCATCCCCCGACCCGAGACGGAGCAGGTCGTCGACATCGCGCTCGGCGAGCTGCGACGGCTCGGGGCGCAGGCGCCACTCGTCGTCGACCTCGGCACGGGCTCCGGTGCGATCGCACTGTCGATCGCGGTCGAGGTGCCCGGCGCGCAGGTGTGGGCCACCGACGTCTCCGCCGACGCGCTGGCGGTCGCGCGCGCCAACCTCGCCGGTACCGGAGGTCGGGCGGCGACTCGCGTCCGACTGGTGGAGGGGAGCTGGTTCGACGCCCTGCCCGAGGAGTTGCGGGGGCAGGTGCACCTGCTCGTGTCGAACCCGCCGTACGTGGCCGACGGCGAGGCGCTGCCCGCCGTGGTGTCCGAGTGGGAGCCTCCCGGCGCGCTGCGCGCCGGCCCGACGGGCCTCGAGGCGGTCGGCGTGATCGCGGCGGGTGCGACCGCGTGGCTGGCGCGACCGGCCGCGCTCGTGCTCGAGATCGCGCCGCACCAGGCCGAGCGCGCTGTCGACCTCGCGCGCACGGCCGGCTTCGACGACGTGGAGGTGCGCGCCGATCTCACCGGACGCCCGCGCGCGCTTGTCGGTAGGGTTTGAGCATGGGGATCGTGGACGCGCGGGGTGACCAACCGCCGGCCGAGGCACTGAAGGAGGCGGCCGAGGCGCTCCGGGTCGGGTTGGCGGTGGCTCTCCCCACCGACACCGTGTACGGCTTGGCGGCCGATGTCTCGGTGCCCGGCGCGACCGACCGCATCTTCGAGGTCAAGCACCGGCCCCACGACGTCGACCTGCCGGTGCTCGTGGCCGACGCCGACCAGGCACTCGGTCTCGCCACGGCCGTGCCCGACTCGGCGATCGCGCTGATGACGCGGTTCTGGCCGGGTGCGATCACGCTCGTCATCCCGCGCGCGCCCGACCTGGCCGCGGACCTGGGCGACGACGACGCCACGATCGGCGTGCGGTGCCCCGACCACGCCGTACCCCGCGCCCTCTGCGCCATCGTCGGGCCGCTCGCCACGACGAGCGCCAACCTGCACGGCGAGCCGACGCCGGAGACGGCGGCAATGGTGGCCGAGGTGTTCGGTGACGCGGTGGCCGTCGTCCTCGACGGCGGACCGTGCGCGGGGAGCCCGTCGACCGTCGTCGACTGCACCGGTGTCGAGCCCAAGCTGCTGCGCGAGGGCCGCATCGCGTGGGGCGACGTGTGGGCCGCCCTGCCCTGAGTCGCGGGGGCTCAATGCCGCACAAGCGCGGTCGCCGCGAAACATTCAAGGAGATGGTCTCGGCGAGAGGCGGCTCGAACGAAGGTCACCCTCGCGATGGCCACGCGACACGTCGTGTCGCCGACGACGGTGTATGGGATGGCACTGGCAAGTTCTGGCCCGCCGCGGACAACTACCTCGCTCTCGATGAGGTGGTTGCTTGGCTTGAAGGCGGAGACGTCGGGATTGGCGTTCAAGCTGGTTACGGCAGGGACGTCGTGTTCCATCCACCGGGTCAGGCCAAACGGATCTGGACGGAGCAGATTCGCGAGCACTTCGCTCCTGGGGGCGACCTCGACGCTGGGGGGTGGCCGAACGACGTGGCCTACGCTGCGGAGCTTCGACAGCGTCCGGATGGAGCTCGCCTCCTGTGGTTCGGAGGCCACTGCTGAGACCGTATCTCTTGTGGCTTGACCTAGTCGTTCGGAAGCATCTTGCGCCGCCGATCCGCGTCGGAAAAATCTTGAAGGAATTGCTTGCGGACGCTTGCCGCTTGTCGTTGGGGTCTGCTACCATCGAACATACGTTCGCTTCCCCGTGAGCTGTAGCCCTGGACGTGGAGTTCGTCATGGGTCTGTGCGACATGGAAGCGGAGTTGCGCGAGTTCGTGGCCGGGCTCGAGCCCGAGACGCTGCCTGCCGAGGCGGCCGCGGGTCTGGTCGACACCTTCGCCACCATCGAGAAGCTGGGTGCCGCGGGCAAGGCGCTGGCGGCGCGGCGGGTGGCCGCCTCCAACCTCTGGCGGGGCGTGGGTGAGCGCTCCGCCGCCCACTGGCTGGCCCGGCGCAGTGGGGTGTCCATCGGCAGCGCGATGTCGACGCTCGAGACCGCGGCCCGATTGCCGGAGCTGCCGGCGGTGGACGCGGCGATGCGGGCGGGGGAGCTCTCCTCGGTGCAGGCCAACGAGATCGCGTCGGCCGCCGGAGCCGACTCGAACGCCGGAGCCGAGTTGGTGGACGTGGCGCGCCGCGACGGTGTGGCCGGCCTGAAGGACAAGTGCCGGCGGGTCAAGGCGGCGGCCGCGCCCGACGAGATGGCGCGTCACCGCGCCATCCACGCCTCGCGGTCGCTGCGCCATTGGAACGACCCCGACGGCGCCGGGCGCCTCGACGGGCGCTTCACCCCCGAGGTGCTGGCCGAGGTGCTGGTGGCGCTCGAGCCCTTCGAGGCCGATGCGTTCCGCGAGGCCCGGGCCGAGGGACGGCGGGAGGGCTTCGACGCCTACCGGGCCGATGCGCTGTTGGCGCTGGCGCGGGCCGGACGTGACAGCAGCGCGTGCAGCTCGTCGCGACCGCGCAACACCGTGCACGTGGTGATCGACCATGCCGCACTCGTGCGAGGAAAGGCAGAATCAGGTGAGCGCTGCGAGGTGGGCGGCGTGGGACCGGTGCCGGTGCGCGTCGTGCGCTCGATGATGGACGACGCCTTCGTGACCGCGGTGGTGAGCGACGGGGTGGATGTCTCAACGGTGGCGCATCTGGGGCGGCGGCCCACCGCGCACCAGCGCAGCGCGCTGGAGGTGCGCGACCCCGAGTGCGTGGTGGGCGGCTGTCATGTGCGGGTGGGGCTCGAGATCGACCACGTCGAGCCCTGGAGCGCGACGCGCGTCACCAAGCTCGACGCGCTGGCGCGATTGTGTCGCTTCCACCACGCGCAGAAGACCCACGAGGGCTACCGGCTGGAGGGCGGGCCAGGGCACTGGCGCTGGCTCAAGCCCGATGGCACCGACGTGGACCCGCGGCCACCGCCATCTCCAGCCGACGACGGCACCGGCACGATCGCGGAGCGACAGGCGCGGATCTGCGACGCCGCCATCGCAAGCATCGAGCGGCTCGGGTGGTGACGCGGGCGACGGCCGGGACCGCCGCGACAGGCACGAGACCGCGAGTCAGGCCAGGTCGAGCGTCCCGTCGGGGTGCAGGTCCGCGGCACGGCCGCACGGGTCGTCGACCGTCATAGCTTTGGCCGTGCCCGGGTCGCGCACGTTGCCCCAGGCCCGCCGGCCGTCGGGCAGCAGGCAGGCGACGATGCCGAGCGCGGGCGAGCCCTCGCGGTCGTGCATCACCGTGAACGACTCGACGGTGACGCGCCCCTCGTGCTCGGCCGCCCAATCGCGTCGGGGGAGCGTGTCGATCTCGGCCTGCGGGCGGCTGCGCGCGAACGGTCGCGGCGGCGGCTCCGTGCCGTAGACGCCGACGCTGTGCTTGGTGAGGTACCAACCCAGCGCGGTGACGAGGCCGAGGGCACCGGGATCGGCGCGCAGGCGCTCGACCATCGTGGTGATCGAGTGGGTGGCGTAGTTGTTCCCCGGGCCGCCGGCGAAGGTGAGGCCGCCCGTCACGGTGAGGGGCCGGCCGGGCTCGTCGAGGCGGAGACCCAGCTCGGCGGCGCCGATCTGGACGGCCGACGGAAAGCACGAGTACAGGTCGATGTGGGCGATGTCGTCGACATCCGCGCCGGAGTGCGCGAGCGCGGCGCGCCCGGTGGCGCCGATCGCCGGCGACGAACGGAGATCGTCGCGCTCCGAGACCCACCAGTGGTCGTGCGCGTCTGCGCCGGCCCAGGGGAACACCCATCGCTCGCGTGGGATGCCCGCGTCCGCGGCGACCTCGACCGAGCACATGAGCAACGCCGCGGACTGGTCGACCGTGAGGTTGGCGTTCATCAGCTTGGTGTATGGGAAGCCGATGAGCCGGTTGGCGGGCGTGACGGTGGCGATCTCGTCGGCGGTGAGCGCAGTGGGCGACCACGCGTACGGGTTGGCCGCCGCGACCGCGCTGAAGCGCGACCACAGCTCGGCGATGACGTGCTCGTGCGCGTCGAACGATCGGCCGGACGCGGCGCGGATCGCGTTCTCGAACACGGGATAGACCTGCGTGGGAAGGGCGAGCGCGCGCGCCATCTCCGCGTCGTTGCTCCCCGCGCGCTCGTCACCGACGAGCTCGGGCGCGGCGGTGCCGACGTCCTGCACCGGCCAGTCGAGCCACAGCTTGTCGGCCCCGCGGCGGGCGCGTCGGCGGGTGGCCATGGCCTCGGCACCGGTCAGGAGGGCCGCGCCGACATCGCCGCGTTGAATCGCGAGCGCGGTCTCGTTCACCAACAGCTGGGGGCTGTTGCCTCCGGTGGTGGTCAGCACGGTCTGGCGCGGGGCGATGCCCAGGCGCTCACCCAACGCGAGACCTGGGTTCACGTACCGCCACGAGAGCACGCCGATGACGCGGATCGAGTCGAGCCGGTCCAGCAGGTGCCCGCCGGCGTCGTCCGCGGCGCGCCGTGTTGCGTCGAGCATCAGGTCGAGCGGCTCGGACGCGGTCGCGGGGTCGGGGTCTCGGCGGACGACCTGGCCCACGCCGACGAGCACCGGCGTCCGGGGGTCGAGTGCCACGGGCGGTCACGCTACCCGCCGGTAGTCTGAAGGCCCATCGACGTCCTGTTCGTGTGCACGGGCAACATCTGCCGGTCTCCGATAGCCGAAGGCCTGCTGCGGCAGCGGTTGGAGGCACGTGGCATCCCCGCTCACGTGCACTCCGCCGGGTTCGTCACCCACGGCGATCCCGCCAGCGCCTACGGCATCGTCGTGCTGCACGACGACTACCGGGTGGACCTGCGCGGCCACCGGAGTCGCCGGCTCAAGACGAAGATGGTGGCCGAGGCCGACCTGATCGTCGGGCTGGCCCGCCGCCACGTCTTCGAGGTCGCGCGCGAGCAACCCGAGGCCTTCGGGCGAGCCTTCACGCTCAAGGAGCTCGTGCGCCGGGCCGAGGCCGCGGGGTCGCGCCTTGCGGACGAGCCCCTCGACGCGTGGCTGGCGCGCCTGCACGAAGGCCGCACACCGACCGACCTGTGGGGCGAGTCGCCGGCGGACGACGTCGACGACCCGATCGGCCAGGACTTCGAGATGTACCGGCGCACGGCCGCCGAGATCGACTCGCTCGTGGGCCGCCTGGCCGACGCGGTGTGGGGAGATCCGCAGGCCACGAGGAGGGAGACGGCGTGACGTTGCACGGGCCGGCTCGCGAGGACCGCGAGCTGTTCGACATCATCGACCGCGAGGTCGAACGGCAGAACACCACGATCCAGCTCATCGCGTCGGAGAACTTCGCGTCACCCGCGGTGCTGGCCGCGACCGGTTCCGTCCTCACGAACAAGTACTCCGAGGGTTACCCGGGCAAGCGTTATTACGGCGGCAACCACGTCGTCGACGAGGCGGAAGACCTGGCGCGTGAGCGCGCCAAGGCGCTGTTCGGAGCGGACCACGCGAACGTGCAGCCGCACTCGGGGTCCAACGCCAACCTCGCGGTCTGCCTGGGCTTCCTGAAGCCGGGCGACACGCTCATGGGCATGCGCCTCGACCAGGGTGGCCACCTCTCGCACGGCCAGCCGGTGAACATCAGCGGCCAGCTCTACCGAGGCGTCACCTACGGCGTCACCGCGAGCGACGAACGCCTCGACTACGACCAGATCCGCGACCTCGCGCGCGAGCACCGACCCAAGCTGATGTTCGCCGGCGCCACCGCGTACCCCCGCGTCATCGACCCCGCGGTCTTCCGCACCATCTGCGACGAGGTGGGCGCCATCCTCGTCTTCGACGCGGCTCACATCGCCGGTCTCATCGCCGGGGGCGTGCACCCGAACCCGGTTCCCCACGCCGACGTCGTGACGTTCACGACCCACAAGACGCTGCGCGGCCCCCGCGGCGGCTGCATCCTCAGCCGCGCCGAGCACGCCCAGGTCATCGACAAGGCGCTGTTCCCGGGCCTGCAGGGAGGGCCGCTCGACCACGTCATCGCGGCCAAGGCGGTTGCGTTCCGCGAAGCCGCGCAGCCCGAGTTCACGACGTACGCCGCGCAGATCGTCCGCAACGCGCAGGCGCTCGCCCGCCACCTGGCCGAGGCCGGCTTCCGGCTGGTGTCCGGCGGCACCGACAACCATCTGATGCTGGTCGACCTCCGGCCGTTCGACGCGGACCTGACGGGCAAGGAGGCGCAGATCGTCCTCGACCGCGCCGGCATAACCCTCAACAAGAACCAGATCCCCGGCGACCCGCGGTCACCGTTCGTCACGAGTGGCCTCCGCATCGGCACGCCGGCGACGACGACGGCGGGGATGACCGAGCCGGAGATGGCCGAGATCGCGTCTTTGATCGCACGCGCCCTCCGTCATCGCGAGGACGACGCCGAGCTCGCCGCGGTGCACGACGCGGTGACGACGCTCTGCTCGAAGTTCACCCCCTATCCCGAGCTCACCGGGTGACATCCGCGGACGCCCTGTCCTACGGCATCGCCTTCGCGGTGGCGGCTGCCATCACCTTCATCACCACCTCCATCGTTCGCCGGATGGCAATCCGCGTCGGTGCGGTCGTGGGCCCCGAGGAGCGGCGCGTGCACACGGTGCCGACGCCAACGCTCGGCGGCGCCGCGATGTTCGTCGCCTTCGTCGTCGCCATGGCCGTCTCGTCGCAGCTCTCGGGGTTCGACAACGTGTTCCGCGGCTCGTCCGAGCCCCTCGCGGTGGTCCTCGGCGCAACCGTGATCTTCGCGGTCGGATTGATCGACGACGTGCGCGAGGTCTCCGCTCCGGCCAAGGTCGCAGGGATGGTGCTGGCGGGCGGCGTGCTCTCGCTGTTGGGCGTGACGATGTTCTACTTCCGGATCCCCTTCTCGGACCGCGACTTCGTCTCGCTGTCGCCCGACCTGGCGCCGCTCGTCGGCATCATCTGGGTGGCCGGGATGGCGAACGCGATCAACCTCATCGACGGGCTCGACGGGTTGGCCGCCGGCATCGTCGCCATCGCGGCCGGCGCGTTCTTCCTGTACACGACGCGGCTCTCGAACGGCATCCTGCCCCAGGACAGCATCGGCCCACTCGTGGCCGCGGTGACGTGCGGGCTGTGCGTGGGCTTCCTGCCCCACAACTTCCATCCCGCCAAGATCTTCATGGGTGACGGGGGCGCGCTGATGCTCGGTCTGCTGATGGCGTCGAGCACGATGGTCGTCGGGGGACGCGTCGACGACCAGTTCAGCGGCCAGACCTACTTCTTCTTCGCGCCCCTCGTCATCCCGCTCGTGATCCTCGGCCTGCCGATCCTCGACACGGTCTTCGCCGTCGTCCGCCGGGCCACCCGCCACGCCAAGCTCACAGAGGCCGACAAGGAGCACCTGCACCACCGGCTCATGCGGATGGGTCACGGCCAGCGCCGGTCGGTGCTGATCCTCTGGGCCTGGACCGCGGTGCTCTCGGGCATCGTGCTCTACCCGACCTACACGAGCCGGGGCAACGCGGTCGTGCCCACGGCCGTGGCGATCATGGGCGTGGCCCTGTACACGGTGCTGCGCCCCGGAGCCCGCCGCGCCCGCCTGGTAGCGGTCGGCGACGTGGACCGGAAGGCGGGACCGGGAGCGGCCTGACTATCGTTCCGCCCGCCGAACTTGCCCCCTCGGCCTCGACCCCCTAGATTGAGAAAGAATTCACAAGCTCCCTCCGGCGCCCCCGCCGGAGGTGAGACCAGCTTGGACAGAAGCTCGGACAAAGTGGACAGAAGCTTGGACAAAACAGCCAACAACCACCCCCGACAGACCTGGAAGGGCTTCGACGACGCGTTCGCCCGCGGGATCGAGCTCGTGGCCACGCCGCTCCTCTTCGGGCTGGGCGGGTGGTACCTCGACCGGTGGGCGGGCACCCGTCCGCTCTTCACCCTGATCCTGTTCGTGGTGGCCGTCGTGGGCATGGCCGCGCGCATGTACTACGCCTACGCGGCGGCGATGGAGGAGCACGATCGGGCCGGCGTGTGGGCGCGGACCCCTCGGCCGGCCTCGGCCGGGAGCGGAGAGACCGGGGAAGGGCACGTATGACGGAGACGCCGAACGTCGAGCACGAGCTGGCCCGCGACATGATTCTGCGGGCCCTGCCCGTCCTGCCGCTGGTCGTGCTCGTCGCGTGGGCGACGCGCGGCGGCAACGGTGCGCTCTCCGCCGGCTTCGGCATCGGGTTGGTCCTCGCCAACCTCACGCTGTCCGCGGTGCTCTTGGCATGGGCGGCGCGGGTGTCGCCGTCGGTCCTCATGGCCACTGCGCTCGGTGGGTTCCTGGTGCGCATGACGCTCGTCGGCTTCGCCCTCTACCTGGTGAAGGACCTCGGATGGGCCGACCTGCCCGTGCTCGCGGTCACCGTCCTGGTCACGCACCTCGGGATGCTGTTCTGGGAGACCCGCTACGTCTCCGCCTCGCTTGCCTTCCCCGCCCTGAAGCCGCAGCGCAAAGGAGCCTGACGCGTGCTGGCCCTCGAGTTCCCCCCCGTCTCGCACCTGATCGAATGGCCCGACCTGCTCGGCAGCGGGCCGTTCGCGGTGAACAAGGTCGTGCTGCTCATGTGGCTGGGCGGTGTGCTGACCTTCCTCTTCTTCTACCTCGGGGCGCGGAAGGCGACGACGGGACTGGTGCCGAAGGGCGTGCAGAACGTTGCCGAGGCCGTCATCGACTTCGTGCGCAACGACGTGATCCTGCAGGGGATCGGCCCCGACGGCATGCGCTTCCTGCCGTTCCTCGTGACGGTGTTCACCTTCGTCTTCGTGTGCAACATCTTCGGCATCATCCCGGGCATCCAGATGCCGGTGAACGCGCGCATGGCGATCCCGATGTTCCTCGCGCTCGTGGTGTGGGTCACCTACAACGTGATGGGAATCGCGAAGCAAGGTGTCCTGAGCTACTTCAAGAACATCATCGTCCCGCCGGGCGTCCCCATCGCCTTGCTCCCGCTCATCGGGCTCATCGAGTTCATCTCGACGATCTTCGTGCGCCCGTTCGCGCTGGCGGTCCGGCTCTTCGCCAACATGCTCGCCGGCCACCTGCTGCTGGTGACCTTCGCGGTGCTCGCCAGCGCCCTGTTCTCGTCGACCTACGTGGGCGCGATCTTCCCCGGCGGCCTGCTGATCGCCCTCACCGGCTTCGAGCTGCTCGTGGCCGTGCTGCAGGCCTACATCTTCGTCATTCTCACCGCCGTCTTCATCGGCGGCGCCATGCACCCCGAGCACTAGGAGGCAGTCCCGTGATCGACTTCTTGGCCGCGCAGAACGCCGGCGAGCTGGAGGCCGGCCTGAAGACGGTCGGCGCCGGCATCGTCTACGGGGGCGCCGCCATCGGCCCCGGCGTGGGCATCGGCATCGTCGTCGGCAACGCCATCACCGCCATGGCCCGCCAGCCCGAGGCCGCGGGCATGGTGCGCACGACGATGTTCCTCGGCATCGCCTTCACCGAGGCGCTCGCGCTCTTCGGCTTCGTCCTCACCTTCCTGCTGAAGGGATGATCCGCATGCGCGCGAGAGCGGTGATCTTCGGGGGCGCCGTCGTCGGCGCCGCGCTGCTGGCCGCGGCGCCGGCGTGGGCTCAGGCGACGACGCCGACGACCGAGAAGCTGAAGCACGCGAACGAGGAGTGCATCAAGCTCCTCGAGAAGGGCCAGGACGTCTCCGCCTGCCAGGAGGCGCCCAACCCGATCCTGCCCGCGACCAACGAGCTCATCTGGGGCTCCATCTCCTTCGTGGTGCTGTTCTTCATGCTGCGGCGCTTCGCGTTCCCGGCCATCAGCTCGAGCATGGCGGCCCGAACCGAGCGCATCCGCTCGAGCCTCGACGAGGCGGAGCAGGCCAAGACCGAGGCCCAGTCGATCCTCGCCGAGTACCAGGCGAAGCTGGCCGACGCCAGGTCGGAGTCCGGGCGCATCATCGAGGAGGCGCGGCAGTCGGCCGACAAGCTCCGCCAGGACCTGCGCAGGCAGGCCGAGGCCGAGGTGGCCGCGAGCAAGCAGCGCGCCCAGGAGGAGATCGAGGCCGCGGTCGCGCGCGCCACCGCCGATCTGCGCGTGAGCGTGCGCGAGCTCACGCTCGAGCTGGCCGAGAAGGTGGTCGAGCGCAACCTCGACCGCGAGACCAACCTCGCGCTCGTCGACCAGTTCATCGACGAGATCGCGGCGTCGCGCACATGAGCGACCGACCGCTGAACGACAGGGTCGACGGCTACGCGGCCGCGCTCGTCGAGGTCGCCCGCGCCGAGGGGTCGTTGCCGCAGGTCGAGAACGAGCTGTTCAGCGTGGCCCGCACCTTCGAGAGCAACGACGAGCTGCGCGAGGCGCTCACCGACCAGTCGCTCCCCGCGGAGCGGCGGCAGGCGATCGTCGAGAACCTGCTCGGCGCGAAGGCGTCGCCGATCACGGTCAACCTGGTGTCGTTCGTCGTCGGCGCGGGGCGGGCCCGCGACCTGCCCGCGATCATCGACCGGGTGGTCGAGCGCGCTGCCGCCGAGCGCAAGCACGTGGTCGCCGAGGTGCGCTCCGCCGTCTCCCTCGACGCCAAGCGCCAGCAGAAGCTGGCCAAGGCGCTGTCGCAGAACCTGGGCCTCGACGTCGAGGTCAAGGTGATCGTCGACCCGAGCGTGATCGGCGGCGCGGCGGTACGCGTCGGTGACACCGTCATCGACGGCACCGTGCGGCACCGGCTCGATCAACTGAGGGAGGGGTTGTAGATGAGGGAGGGGTTGTAATGAGGGAAGGGTTGTAGATGACCGACACGTTCAACCTCGACGCCAAGGACATCGCGGCTGCGCTGCGCGCGGCCCTCGAGGGCTACGAGCCCAGCCTGGAGAAGCAGCAGGTGGGCCGCATCACCGAGGTCGGTGACGGCATCGCGCGCATCTCCGGCCTTCCCGATGTGGCGGTGAACGAGCTGCTGGAGTTCGAGGGCGGCGTGCAGGGGCTGGCCCTCAACCTCGACGAGGACTCGATCGGCGCGGTCGTGCTCGGCGACCTCGAGCACATCGAGGAGGGCCAGGCCGTGCGGGCCACCGGCTCCATCCTCTCGGTGCCCGTTGGCGACGGGTTGCTGGGCCGGGTGGTGAACCCGCTGGGCGAGCCCATCGACGGTCGCGGCGCCATCCCGAGCGAGCACCGCCGCCGCCTCGAGGTGCAGGCACCCGGCGTCATCGACCGCCAGCCGGTGAAGGAGCCGCTCCAGACCGGCATCAAGTCGATCGACGCCATGATCCCCATCGGTCGCGGCCAGCGCGAGCTCATCATCGGCGACCGCAAGACGGGTAAGACCGCGGTCGCCATCGACACGATCATCAACCAGCGCGGGCTGGGCGTGAAGTGCGTCTATGTCGCCATCGGACAGAAGGGCTCGACGGTGGCCGAGATCGTGGCGTCGCTCGAGGAGCACGGCGCGATGGACTACACGGTGGTCGTCAACGCACCGGCGTCGGAAGCCGCGCCCTTCAAGTACCTCGCGCCCTACTCGGGCTGCGCGATGGGCCAGCACTGGATGGAGAACGGCGACGCCGCGCTCATCATCTACGACGACCTCTCCAAGCAGGCCGAGGCGTACCGTCAGCTCTCGTTGCTGCTGCGCCGGCCGCCCGGCCGCGAGGCGTACCCGGGCGACGTCTTCTACCTCCACAGCCGGCTGCTCGAGCGCGCGGCCAAGCTGAGCGACGCGCTCGGTGGTGGGTCGTTGACCGCCCTGCCGATCATCGAGACCAAGGAAGGCGACGTCTCGGCGTACATCCCGACCAACGTCATCTCCATCACCGACGGGCAGATCTACCTGGTAACCGACCTGTTCCGCGCGGGGGTGCGGCCGGCCGTCGACGTGGGGATCTCGGTGTCGCGCGTCGGCGGCAACGCGCAGATCAAAGCGATGAAGGCCGTGGCCGGCACGCTCAAGCTCGACCTGGCCCAGTTCCGCGAGCTGGAGGCGTTCGCCAGCTTCGGGTCCGAGCTCGACAAGGTGAGTCAGGCCCAGCTCGACCGTGGCTACCGGCTCACCGAGCTGCTCAAGCAACCGCAGCGCTCACCCTTGCCGGTGGAGGAGCAGGTGGTGGTCATCTTCGCCGGCACCAAGGGACATCTCGACGACCTGGCGTTGGGCGACATCCGCCGCTTCGAGGCCGAGCTGCTCGAGGAATTCCGCGTCCGCCACACCGACCTCCTCACCGAGATCCGGGAGAAGGGCACGCTTCCCGACGAGGCGACGCTCACCGCCGCGGTCGTCGCCTTCCAGGAGCGCTTCACCCCGTCGGAGAAGGTGGCCGAGGCCGGCGACGGCGAGGACGCGGACTAGCCGATGGCGAGCGGCCAGGAACGGATCCTGCGCAGACGCATCCGCAGCGTCCAGTCGACCAAGAAGATCACCCGCGCCATGGAGCTGATCGCGGCGTCGCGGATCGTGAAGGCGCAGCAGCGCGTCGCCGCGGCGCGGCCGTACAGCGAGCAGATCACCGAGGTCATCCGAAACCTGGCCGCGGCCGGCGCCGGGCTCGACCATCCCATGCTGCGGAAGCCGGAGACGGTGCGCAACGTGGGGCTCGTCGTGATCAGCGCCGACCGGGGCCTCGCGGGCGCGTACAACGCGTCGGTCATCCGGACCGCAGAGCGCGCCATCCTGCAGCGTCGGCGCGATGGTCAGGAGACCGCGCTGGTCGTCGCAGGCCGCAAGGCGAACAGCTACTTCCGCTACCGGGGCTACGCGATCGACGAGGCCCACAGCGGGTTCAGCGAGCAGCCGTCCTACGAGGACGCCCGCCAGGTGACCGCGGGCCTCATCAAGCGCTACGAGGACGGCGAGATCGACGTCGTCGAGATCGTCTACACCCGGTTCTTCTCCGCCGGTTCGCAGCGGGTGACACGCACCCAGCTCCTGCCGCTCGAGGCGGGGCCCATCACCGAGGGACGCGAGGAGGAGGGCCCGCATGCGGTGTACGAGTTCGAGCCGTCGCCCGAAGGCATCCTCGAGCTGCTGCTGCCCCGCTATGTCGAGGCTCGCATCTTCGCGGCCATGCTCGACGCGGCCGCGTCGGAGCAGGCCGCGCGCCAGCGGGCCATGAAGTCGGCCACCGACAACGCCGAGGAGCTCATCCGGGTGCTCGGCATCCAGGCCAACAAGCTGCGCCAGGCCGGCATCACCACCGAGATCATGGAGATCGTGGGCGGCGCCGAGGCATTGCGCCCTTCTGCGTGATTGTGATGACAAGGGAGACAGCATGAGCGTCACCGCGACAACACCACCCGCCACCGGCCTCAAGGACGGCAGGGTCGTCTCGATCGCAGGGCCGGTCGTCGACGTCGAGTTCCCGCCGGGCTCGCTCCCCGAGATCAACTACGCCCTCCTCTTCACGGTCGAGCTCGAGGGGCGGACGATCGACATCACCGCCGAGGTGGCCCAGCACATCGGTGAGAGCCGGGTGCGGGCGATCGCGATGAAGCCCACCGACGGCCTGAGCCGCGGCGCCCCGGTGAGGAACCTCGGACGCGGCATCACCGTCCCTGTAGGCGAGGGAGTGCTGGGGCACGTGTTCAACGTGATCGGCGAGCCCCTCGACACGAGGGGTGAGCCCGTTACCGAGGGCATCGTCGACCAGTGGGAGATCCACCGTCCCTCACCCAAGTTCGTCGACCTCACGCCCAAGTCGGAGATGTTCGAGACGGGCATCAAGGTCATCGACCTGCTGGCGCCCTACGTGAGGGGCGGCAAGATCGGCTTGTTCGGCGGCGCGGGCGTGGGCAAGACCATCGTCATCCTCGAGATGATCAGCCGCGTCGCCACCCAGCACGGCGGTGTGTCGGTCTTCGCCGGCGTGGGTGAGCGCACGCGCGAGGGCAACGACCTCTGGCTGGAGATGCAGGAATCCGGCGTCATCGAGAAGGCCGCGCTCGTCTACGGTCAGATGGACGAGCCGCCGGGCGTTCGTCTGCGCGTCGGTTTGTCGGCGCTCACCATGGCCGAGTACTTCCGTGACGAGCAGAACCAGGACGTGCTGCTCTTCGTCGACAACATCTTCCGCTTCGTGCAGGCCGGCTCCGAGGTGTCGACGCTGCTCGGTCGCATGCCCTCCGCGGTGGGCTACCAGCCGACGCTGGCCGACGAGATGGGCGAGCTGCAGGAGCGCATCACCTCGACCAAGACGGGATCGATCACGTCGGTGCAGGCCGTGTACGTGCCGGCCGACGACTTCACCGATCCCGCTCCGTTCACCACCTTCACGCACCTCGACGCCACGACCGAGCTCTCCCGCAACATCGCCGCGCTCGGCATCTATCCGGCCGTCGACCCGCTCTCGTCGAGCTCGCGCATCCTCGCGCCCGAGGTCGTGGGAGAGCGTCACTACGCGGTCGCCCGCCGCGTGCAGGAGGTGCTGCAGCGCTACAAGGAGCTGCAGGACATCATCGCCATCCTCGGCCTCGACGAGCTCTCCGAGGAGGACAAGGTCCTCGTGCAGCGGGCCCGCAAGGTGGAGAAGTTCCTGTCGCAACCGTTCTTCGTGGGCGAGCAGTTCACCGGGCTCAAGGGCATCAACGTCCCCGTGGAGGAGACCATCGACAGCTTCGAGCAGCTCGTCGACGGTGATCTCGACGACCTGCCCGAGCAGGCGTTCTTCAACGTGGGCAACGCCGACAGCGCCCGCGAGAAGGCGCGCACGCTCACCGGCGGCGAGGGTTAGGAAGAGCCGTCGTGCCCATGCAGGTCGAGCTCGTCTCCCCCGAACGCATCCTCTTCAGTGGCGAAGCCGACATGGTGATCTGCCGCACGGTGGACGGCGGCGACATCGCGTTCCTGGCGGGGCATGCGCCGTTCCTCGGGGCGCTGACGATCCACTCGGCCCGCATCAGGCAGCCCGACGGCACCGAGACGGCGGCTGCGGTGCACGGCGGCTTCGTGCACGTGCGCGACAACACGGTGATCATCCTCTCCGACGTCGCCGAGCTGGCGAGCCAGATCGACGTCGAGCGCGCCCGCCGGGCCAAGGAAGCGGCCGAGCAGAAGGCGCGCGAGGTGGATGACGCCGAGGCTCAAGCCGCCCTGCAGCGCGCCATCGTCCGCATCGACGTCGCCGGCGCCTGACCTCGGCGAAACGGGTGCCACGTCTGCGACTCGGCGTCGCGCTGCTGGTGCCACCGCCGGTCGGAGCCGAGGTCGACGGGCTGCGGCGGGCGGCCGGCGACGGCGCCCTCGGCCGCATCCCACCGCACTGCACCCTCGTGCCGCCGGTCAACGTCCGCGAGGACCGGTTGAGCGACGCGCTGGCACACCTCCGCGATGCCGGGAGCACCACGCGGCCCTTCCGCGTCGAGCTCGGCCCGGTGGAGACCTTCCTGCCCGACTCTCCCGTGCTGTACCTCGCAGTCGGTGGCGACGGGTTCGAGGCGTTGCTGGACCTGCGCGACCGCGTCTTCTCCGAGCCCCTCTCCCGTCCGGTGACGTGGCCGTTCGTGCCGCACGTGACCCTGGCCGAGGAGATGGAGGCGCGTCGGATCGATGCGTCGATTCGCGCGTTCGCCAACTACCGCGCCGAGGTGACCTTCGAGCGGGTGCACCTGCTCGAGGAGGGCGAGGGTCGCGTGTGGTCGCCCATCGCCGACATCGCGTTCGCCGCGCCTGCGGTCGTGGGCCGGGGCGGGCTCGAGCTCGAGTTGGCGGTGAGCGATGCCATCGACGACGAAGGCCGCGAGCTCGGGGCGCGCGACTGGGGCCAGTGGGACGAGCGACCGCTCGCCGTCACGGCCCGACGCGACGGCCGCGTGGTGGGGACCGCGGAGGGTTGGACGCACGGCGGCATCGGCTATCTGGCCCGGTTGCTCGTTGCCGCCGACAGCCGGGGTGAGGGAATCGGGACCCAGCTCCTCGCCGCGTTCCAGTCGGAGGCGGCGGCGCGCGCGTGCAGCCGTCTGGTCGTGCGCACCTTCTCGGACAGTCGCGCCGAGCGGTTCTACCGCGGCCGGGGTTGGGTGGAGGACGCACGCTGGCCGTGGGTCGACGGCCGGGTGTTCGTGCAACTGGTGCGGGAGTAGCGTGCGCGAATGGACGGGAAGCAAGGATGAGCGAAGATCAAAACCGTGAGGCGCCCCGCGTGACCTCGCTGGTGACCGGCGCCTCGAGCGGCATCGGCATGGCGTTCGCCCGCCGTCTAGCGGCGCGGGGCGACGACCTCGTGGTGGTGGCCCGCAGCGAGGGCCGGTTGAAGGAGCTGGCCGACGAGCTCCAGTCGGGGTCGGGCCGTGACGTCGAGGTCCTGCTCGCCGACCTCACCCTCGCCGACGACGTCGGCCGCGTCGAGCAGCGGCTGCAGTCCGACGAACGGCCCGTCGAGCTGCTCGTCAACAACGCGGGCTTCGGTACCGCGGGCACGTTCGTCGAGCTCCCGGTGGGCAGGGAGGACGAGGAGATCCGCCTCAACGTGCTGGCGCTCATGCGCCTCACCCATGCCGCGCTGCCGGGCATGCTGCGGCGGGGCCACGGCGGCGTGATCAACGTGAGCTCCGTCGGCGGCTTCCAGGCCGGGCCGAACAACGCCACCTACTCGGCCACCAAGGCGTTCGTCACCAGCTTCAGTGAGGCGGTGCACGAGGAGCTGCGCGGCACCGGCGTGAACGTGCTCGCCCTCTGCCCCGGTTTCACCCGCACCGAGTTCCACCAGCGGGGCTCGTTCGACACCGAGCACCTCCCCAAGCTGGCCTGGCAGACGCCCGAGGCCGTCGTCGACGAGGCGCTCGCGGCCATCGAGAAGGGCAAGGCCCTCTGCGTCCCCGGTCTCGTCAACAAGCTCTCGGCGTCGATGGTCCACGTCGCCCCACGCGGCGTCGTGCGTCGCGTGTCCGCCAAGGTCGCCGAGCGGTTCTAGTCCCCAGCTGGTCTGCTTCTTGTCGTAGCTAGCCGTCACGAGGACGGTTTCGTACGACAAGAACGGCGGCTTCTAGCCGAACTCGACCGACGCGTACTCGCGCAGCTTGACGAGGCGGTGGCGGGCGTCGATCCTGCGCACCGTGCCCGAGCGTGACCGCATCACGAGTGACTGCGTGGTGGCGCCCCGGCTGTCGTAGTGCACGCCTCGGAGCAGCTCGCCGTCGGTGATGCCAGTGGCCGCGAAGAAGCAGTTGTCGCCCGCCACCAGGTCGTCGGTGTCGAGCACCTGGTCGAGGTCGTAGCCGGCGTCGACGGCGAGCTTGCGCTCCTTGTCGTTGCGCGGCCAGAGCCGGCCCTGCAGCTGACCGCCCATGCACTTGAGCGCGGCCGCGGCGATGACGCCTTCGGGCGTGCCTCCGATGCCGAAGAGGATGTCGGCGCCCGAGTCGGGCCACGCGGTCGAGATGGCGCCGGCCACGTCGCCGTCGGGGATGAGGCGCAGACGCGCGCCGGCGGCGCGCACCTCGGCGATGAGGTCGGCGTGGCGATCGCGGTCGAGGATGACCGCGGTGACGTCCTGGACCGACTCGCCCTTGGCGTCGGCTACGGCTCTGAGGTTCTCGGTGGGCGAGCGGGTGAGGTCGACGACGCCTGCGGCCTCCGGCCCGACCGCGATCTTCTCCATGTACACGCACGGCCCGGGGTTGAACATCGTGCCGCGTTCGCTCACCGCGATGACCGACAGCGCGTTGCCCCGTCCGAGCGACGTCAGCGTGGTGCCGTCGATCGGGTCGACGGCGATGTCGGTCATCGGTGGATCACCGGTGCCGATCTCCTCGCCGTTGAACAGCATCGGCGCCTCGTCCTTCTCGCCTTCGCCGATCACCACCACGCCGTCCATCGACACGCTCTGCAGCACCAACCGCATGGCGTCGACCGCGGCGCCGTCTGCGCCCTCCTTGTCGCCCCGACCAACCCAGCGTCCCGATGCCAGCGCGGCCGCTTCGGTGACTCTGGCCAGCTCGAGGGCGAGGTTGCGATCGGGCGCCTGCCTCTCTCCGCTCATGCCCGGACCATACTGGAGGCATGACCGAGGACCGAAGCGAAGCGCCGTCCGCGCGCGAAGAGTGGCGGGCGGCGTTCGAGGCGGCCGCGACGCGAGATGTCATCGCGGAGACGATGTCGGGGGTTCCTCTCGACCCCGTCTACGGGCCCGACGACGGCGAGTTCCCCGGCCAGTACCCGTACACGCGGGGACCGTACGCGTCGATGTACCGCTCGAAGCTCTGGACGATGCGCATGTTCGCGGGCTTCGGCACGGCCGACGACACCAACGCCCGCTTCCGCGAGATCCTCCGTGTCGGAGGCGATGGTCTCTCGACGGCGTTCGACCTGCCCACGCTGATGGGCCGCGACTCGGACGACCCGCACGCGCTCGGCGAGGTCGGCCGGTGCGGCGTGGCCATCGACACCCTCGCGGACATGGAGGACCTCTTCGCGGGAATCGACCTCGGTGTGGTCACCACGTCGATGACGATCAACTCGCCGGCCGCCATGCTCCTGGCGATGTACGTCGCGGTCGCCGAGAAGAACGGCACGGCACGCGCCGATCTCGGCGGCACCATCCAGAACGACATCCTGAAGGAGTACCAGGCGCAGAAGGAGTTCATCTTCCCGCCCCGCCCGTCGATGCGGATCGTCACCGACATGATCCGGTTCTGCACGGCCGAGATGCCCAAATGGCATCCCGTCTCCATCTCCGGTTACCACATCCGCGAAGCGGGCTCGACCGCCGCCCAGGAGCTGGCCTTCACCCTGGCCAACGGCTTCGGCTACGTCGAGGCCGTGCGCGCCGTCGGTCTCGATGTCGACGACTTCGCGCCGCGCCTCTCGTTCTTCTTCAACGCCCACATCGACTTCTTCGAGGAGATCGCCAAGTACCGCGCCGCCCGTCGCATCTGGGCCCGCTGGATGAAGGAGCGCTACGGCGCCGTCAACCCTCGCTCGTTGCAGTGCCGTTTCCACACGCAGACCGCGGGGGTGTCCCTCACCGCCCAGCAGCCCGAGGTCAACATCGTGCGGACCGCGATCGAGGCGCTGGCGGGGGTGCTCGGCGGCACCCAGAGCCTGCACACCAACTCGATGGACGAGGTGCTCGCGCTGCCCACCGAGCGGGCGGCGCGCATCGCGCTGCGCACCCAGCAGGTCATCGCCCACGAGACCGGTGTGCCGTTGGTGGCCGATCCGCTGGGCGGCTCGTGGTTCGTCGAGGCGCTCACCGACGAGATGGAGCGGCGGGCGGAAGCGGTCTTCGCCCATCTCGACGAGCTCGGCGGAGGCTCGATCCTCGAAGGCGTCTACGCGGGCATCGAGAACGGGTGGTTCCAGGGCGAGATCGCCGATGCGGCCTATCAGCTGGAGAAGAAGGTCAACACGGGGCAGCGGGTGATCGTCGGCGTCAACCGCTTCACCGAGTCCGACGGCGACCCCCTCGACATCCTCCACATCGGCCACGACGTCGAGGACCGTCAGCTCAAGCGGCTCGACACCGTGAAGGCGGAGCGGAGCGACGACGCGGTGCGCACCGCGCTCGTCGGCGTCCGCGCGGTGGCACGCGAGGCGGATGCCAACCTCATGCCGGCCATCCTCGACGCCGTGCGCGTGTACGCCACCGCCGGCGAGATCGTCGACGCGCTGGCGTCGGTCTTCGGGCGCTGGACCGAGGACCCCGTCATCTGACCCGCGGCTAGGATCACCCCGGTGAAGTCGCTGCTGATGGCCGTGACCCTGCTCGCCGTCACCACCGTTCTGATCGCCGCGATCGGCTCCGTGCTGCTGAGGCGGTGGGTGCGCCGGCGCCACCGGGTCAACCCCCAGCTGCCGACCCTCGCTCCGCTGAGCTGGCTCTGGTCGCCCTTCCTCGCCGCCCGCTTGCACCGGCGCCTGCGTCGGTGCGTGGCCACTGTCGACGAGGCACTCCCGCGTGGGCGGCGGGCCCGGCGCACCTGGCCCGCGCTCACCAACGCAGCCGACCAGCTGGCGCGTCACGCCGCCGACGTCGATGCGCACGTCGTCGAGCACCACCGCGCCCACAACGCGCATCTCGCCGCGTGGGAGGTCGACGAGGTCGAGCGCCTCGCCGCCCGCCTCCTGTCGCTCGGCCGGTTGTGGGAGCACGACGACTTCGCCACCCGCCGGGCCCAGGACCTCCGCGATCGCATCGACGCCCTCGAGCAGGCGACGCGCGAGGTCGGTCGCGTCAGCGCCATCGGTTGACGCACCCGCGCATCACCGCGGCGATGTGCGCACGCGGGCGCGTGCTCGCCGAGCCCCGGCTCGCGCCGGACGGGAGCCGGGTCGCGTTCCTCGCCAACCAGGCGACTCGCGGTCAGCTCGTCGTGGTGCCTGCGGACGGAGGGGCCGAGCTGGTGGTGACCGCAGACCCACCGGTCACACCGGCTGCCGCCTACGGGGGTGGCGCGTTCGACTGGACGCCTGACGGCAACGGGTTCGTCTACGCATCGACCGATGGCGGGCTCTACCTCATCGACGCAGCGGGCGGACCGCCGCGCCGCGTCGTCGAGCACGGTCCCGTGGCCGCGCCCGCCGTCTCGCCGGACGGTACGCGTGTGGCATACATGTTCGACGCCCGCGACATCGGAGTCGCGTCGCTCGCGGCCGAGGGCCCGTGGCCGCAACGCGTCTCGACGGGGGCCGACTTCTGCTTCGACCCCGTGTGGTCGCCAGACTCGACGCTCGTCGCGTGGCACGAATGGGACGTTCCCTCGATGCCGTGGGACGAGAGCCGCATCGTGCTTCGCGCCGCGGACGGCCGCGGTGGTTCGGTCACGGTCGCGGGAGGCGAGGGCGTGTCCGTGCAGCAGCCCCGCTTCTCACCCGACGGATCGCAGCTCGCGTTCCTCTGTGACGCCGACGGGTGGCTCAACCTCTGGCGGGCCGATGGTGACGGCACCGGCGCCCGCCCGCTCGTGAAGGAGGGCGCCGAGCACGGCGATCCGTCGTGGGGACCGGGGCAACGGTCGTTCGCGTGGTCACCCGACGGGCGCCAGATCGCGTTCTGCCGCAACGAGCACGGGTTCGGCCGGCTGTGCGTGCTCGATGTCGCGGGCGGCGACGTGCGCGAGCTGTCGCGCGGTGTGCACGGTGGCCTGTCGTGGGTCGGCGCGCGCATCGCGTGTGTGCGAAGTGGCGCGGCGACGCCAGCGCAGGTCGTCAGCATCGACCCGGCGACCGGCGCGCGCGTCGAGCTGGCGCGGGGCCCGGTCGCGGGATTTGAGGCGGCCGGCCTGGTCGAGCCGGAGCTCGTCAACTGGCCGGCGGACGACGGCACCGAGGTGCACGGCCGCCTCTACCGGCCCACGGCCTCAGCGGCCGGGAGCGGGGGCACGGCCTCAGCGGCCGGGAGCGGGGACACGCCTCCGCCGCTGCTCGTCTGGGTGCACGGTGGTCCGACGGGCCAGTGGCCGGCGGCGTTCGTCCCGCGCATCGCCTACTTCGTCGACCGGGGCTGGGCCGTGCTCGTGCCCGACCACCGGGGCTCGACCGGTTGGGGCCGTGCGTACGCGCAGTGCCTCCAAGGCCAGTGGGGCGTGCTCGACGTGGAGGACACCGCCGCGGGCATGCGTGCCGCGGCGGAGCGCGGCTGGTGCGACCCTCGCCGGATGGTGCCGATCGGTGGCTCCGCCGGCGGCTTCACCGTGCTCCTCCTGCTCGCGCGTCACCCGCAGCTGTGCGCCGCGGGCGTCGACCTCTTCGGCGTGGCCGACCTCTTCGACCTGGACGAGACGACCCACCGCTTCGAGGCGCACTACCTGCGCGGCATCGTCGGGCCCTTGCCCGAGACCGCGGACCGCTACCGTGACCGCTCACCTGTGCACGTGGCCGACCGCATCGAAGCTCCTCTGTTGATCCTGCAGGGTCGCGCCGACAAGGTCGTGCCGCCGGCCCAGTCGCAGGCGATCGCCGACCGGTTGCGCGATCTCGGGCGTACCGTCGGGCTGCAGCTGTACGACGACGAGGGCCACGGCTGGCTGCGGCCCGAGACGGTGGAGGACGAGCTAACGCGCACCGAGTCCTTCTTGCGGCGACACGTGCTGCTGAGGAGGACGTGATGCCCGAGGAGCCGACCGCCGCCGACGACGGCACCTTGGCTGACACCGACGCCGACGCCGACACCGTCAGCGACAGCGAAACCGACACCGACAACGACGACACCGCGACTGTCGACGACACCGTCGTCTACGACCTGAGCGAGTGGGATCCCGATCAGGTCGACACCCTGGAATGGGCGCTCGGCCGCCAAGGGGTGCCGGGCGTCCTGCGCGACCGCGAGCTCACGGTCCGCCTCGAGCACGAAGCTCGCGTCGACTACCTCATCGACCACCTCTTCGACGACCTCGCCGGCGTCGAGCTGAGCCCGGTCGTCGACGAGGGCGAGGCCGACATCGACGAGATGGAGACGCTCGGCGAGCTGTTCGTGGCCGCCGACCGTCTCGCGCACGATGCCGACGACCTCGTGGTGCGGGCCCAGTTCGAGGAGACGGCGACCGCCGTCGACGGCCTGCCGCTCCCGTACGGGTTCGAGGTGACGGTGTGGGAACGCATCCGGACGATGGCGGCGTGGCTCGTCGACGAGCTCGACGGCGCGGGACCGGAGCTGGTCGAGCAGCACGCACGAGCCCTGCGCGACCTCTTGCGGCAGTACGTCTGACATGCTGCTGGCCGAGCTCGAGATCCGCCACTCGCGTGCGGTTGCGCCCACCCGCCGGGTCGCGCTCGGCCTCCACTGGCTCCCGACCGACCCGCCGCCCGGGTTCGGTGGCGTGCTGCTGGGCGGCATCGTCGCCGCCCACCTCGACGCCATCGACGACGACATGCTCGTCGCCCTGCTGCGGCTGCTCGACGACCTCGAGGCCGGCCGCCGGATCGCGCAGCCCCGGCTGCGCCACCGGTTCCAGACCGACGTGGTCGGGCTCGACCGCAGCCGCCACAAGCTGGTGGGCCGCGGCGAGCAGGTGACGTTCGAGATCGACGATCACGGCGCGCCCGTCCCCCAGATCCTCGGCGCGGTCTACGCGGCGGGTCGCATCCACTCCTCCACCCGCGCCGTCGTGTTCGACACCGTGCGCCGGGCCATGCGCTGGGACGGCCACATCGGCCCCGAGCTGGTCGCGTGGCTCACCGACCCCACCTACGCGGGCCCGGCGTCGTGGCGGCGGTTTCCCACCGACGCGCGCTGGGCGCTGCAGGTCCTGGGGTTCGGGCCCGACACCGAGCCCGAGCCCGAAGACGTGCGCCGGCGCTTCCGCTCCCTCATCCGCGAGGTCCACCCCGACCACGGCGCGGAGACCGACGGCGCGGGCCAGCGCGTCGTCGAGCTCACGCAGGCGCGTCGCATCCTCCTGACATGACCGCCCGCCCCGAGCAGGCGCTCCTGATCACACCGGGCGCCGGCCACGATCGCGACCAGTCGTCGCTCGTCGCCATCGAAGCCGCCCTCGTGGTTCACGGTTACGCGGTCGAGCGCATGGACTTCCCCTACCGGCGCGCCGGACGCAAGGCACCCGACCGGGCACCGGTGCTGATCGAGGCCGTGCGCCGGGGCGCGGCCGAGCTGGCGGCGCGCACGGGCCTGCCACCGGAGAGGATCGCCCTCGGCGGGCGTTCCATGGGAGGGCGCATGTGCTCGATGGCCGTCGCGGAAGGACTTCCCGCGCGTGCGCTCGTGCTGATCGCCTATCCGCTGCACCCGCCCGGCAAGCCCGAACGGGCGCGCACCGAGCACCTTCCCGCGCTGCAGGTGCCGTGCCTGTTCGTGTCGGGCACGCGTGACTCGTTCGGCACACCCGCCGAGTTGGAGGCGGCCACGGCCACGATCCCCGGACCTGTCACCCACGTCTGGATCGACGGTGGCGACCATGGCCTCCGCAGGCGCGACGCCGAGGTGAGCGAAGCGGTTCGCGCCTGGTTACTCGCGCTTTGACGGGCGGACCCAGAGCGAGAACCGGGTGACGGGCAGGTAGCCCATGCGCGCGTAGATCGGACGCCCGGGGTCGCTCGCCAGGAGCACCGCCGGCAGGTCGGGCTCGGCCATCGTCGCCTGCCACGTCACGGCCTCGCCGTAGCCCCGTCGCCGCTCGTGGGGGAGCGTGGCCACGAAGTTCACGCCGAGCACGCCACCGGCCACGTACGCGGCGGCGGTCGCCACCGGCCGGTCGGCCGCCTCGCCGACCCAGAGCCGGAGCCCGGCCCCGAGCACCCGTTCGTCGAAGAAGGACCCCGCCCGAAACGGTTGCAGCTCGGGGATGGGGAAGCCGTCGACGAGCACCTGCGCGAAGCCGTCGAGCGCGCCCGCGCCGGCCACCTCGTCGACGCGCAGGTCGGCCGGAGGGTCGGGCGCGGCGCCGCCCGGTGGCCGCATCATCAATGGAGGATGGCCCTCGAGCTGCCACCCGAGCGCGCGCAGGTCCGGCGTCGGCCACGGGCTCCAGACCGTGACCGCGCCTTCGGACGTGTTGCCGTAGAACTCGTCGATCGCGTCGAGCGCGGTGTCGTCGCCGGGAAGAAGTGGTTGTAGCAGCGTGGCGGCGTTGAGGAAGGCGCAGCGTGACCCCGCGTCGGTCATCGACACGTGCGTGTGGCGACGAACCCGGCCACCCGTGACCGCCACGATGTGCTCGTTCATGGCTGCGAAGTTGAGCAGCGCCTGCCGGACGATCGTGTCGTCGACCGGGGCATCGGGCTCCCAGCCGGTGGCCGGCGCCGGTTCCGCAGTCATGGAGCGGGAAGCGTACCGGGTGGCGCGCGGGCGACGATCGCGGGCGGCGCGGCGCGCCCTCGGTGCGGTCGAGCCGGCACGCGCCGGTGAACCTTGGGGTCGCGAGCTCCGTAGAAGGTGATCGAGGAGCCCGACTGGGAGCAAAGGTGAAAAGCTTCGACCCGTGGAGCGCCCGGACGACCGCGCGGCCGACGCCGCGGCGGCGCGGGAGGCCGAGCTGCTGGACGCGGTGGCGGCCGGTGACCGCGGCGCGCCGCTCAAGGAGCTCTATCACCGCTACGAAGGCCGGCTCTACGGGCTCGGGCTCCGTCTCCTCGGTGACGCGGGCCTGGCCGAGGAGATGGTGCAGGAGACGTTCCTCCGGCTGTGGCGCTCCGCCGACCGCTACGACCGCGGGAGAGGTGCGCCGAGCACGTTCATCTTCACCATCGCCCGTCGCCTCGCCATCGACCTCTGGCGCCGGCCGTCGTCGCGGCCGTTCGCCGAGAGCGCCGACGAAGCGCCCGGGCCCGATGCGGTCGAGCGTGTGATCGTGCAGCTCACCGTGCGCGACGCGCTCGACTCGCTCTCCGATGCCCAACGCGAGGTGCTCGAGCTGAGCTACGACCGCGACCTCAAGCAGAGCGAGATCGCGGAGCGGCTCGGCATCCCGCTCGGCACGGTGAAGACCCGTACGTATCACGCGTTGCGGGCGCTGAAGCTCGCGCTCGAGGAGCGTGCCGTCGATGGCTGACCATCCCGTGCCGCACCCGGATCTCGCGGGCTACGTGCTCGATGCGCTGGATCCCGATGCGTCGCAGGCCTTTGCCGCTCACCTCCGCGATTGCCCCGACTGCGCGGAGGAGGTCGCCGAGCTGTCGGATCTCCCCGCGCTCCTCGCCCGCGCCGCGCCACACGTGGACGTGCCGGTCGACCTCGAAGCCCGTACCTTCGCCCGCATCGAGGACGAGGCACGTCGTGGCGCGGGTGCGCCGGCCGACGGTCGAGCCCCCCGCGCCCGACGTGTCGGCACCGGACTGCAACGCATGCTGGCGGTGGCGGCCGGCTTCCTCATCGTCGCGGGTGCCGTCGGTCTGGTCGCCAACCTCGTGAGCGGGTCCGGAGAAGGCGGCGGCACGACCATCCGGCTCATCTCGGCCAACGGCACGACGGCGAGGGCCGAAGCGAAGGTGCGGAGCACGGCGCAGGGTCGCGTGGTCCAGCTCGAGGTGGACGGACTGCCGCCCGCGCCGGCCGGCTTCTACTACGAGTGCTGGTTCGTCGGTGACGGCGACACGCTCGCCAAGCCCAACCGGGTCTCTGTCGGCACGTTCGAAGTGCCGGACGCCGACAGGTACACGTTCGAGATGATGTCGGCGGCGCGCGCGAAGGCGTTCCCGCGGATGGGCGTGACCCTCGAGCCCGACGACGGCAACCCGCAACGCACCGGCCCGAAGGTGCTGGTCTCTGTGCCATAGGTCACCTGAACCTCGCGTCCGTCCGCTCCCGTAGTGAGACCTGCTACTCGACAAACGGAGAGAGGACAGACCGATGAGAAAGCAGATGATCGTGGTGTCGGGGTTCGCGTTGGTGCTCGCGCTGGCTGCGTGCGGCAAGACCAACTACAACGCGACGAGCGGCAACACGAAGAGCACCGCGAAGAGCAACCCCGGGCCCACCGCGCGGGCTGCGACTCCGCAGGCACCCCCGCCGACCGTCGCGGTGGCGAAGTCCGACAAGGGCGAGGTCCTCGTCGACGCGAACGGCATGACGCTCTACCGCTTCGACAAGGACAAGAGCGCCGTGAGCAACTGCGCCGGCGCGTGCGCCATGACCTGGCCGCCGCTGCTCCTCGAGGCCGGCGCCGCCGCGCCCGCTCTCCGTCATCGCCCGGCCCGACGGCGGACGGCAGGTCGCCGACAACGGCCATCCGCTCTATCGCTTCTCGGGTGACAGCAAGCCCGGCGACACCAACGGCGACGGCTTCGGCAACGTGTGGCACGTCGTGACCATCGGCACCACGTCCACTCCTGCCGCCGCGCCCAGCGGTTACTGATCCGACACAACCCGGCGGAAGGCGCCCGTCAACGGCGACGGGCGCCTTTCCGCGTGTTCAAGGAAGCGGGGGGTGGGCGTCCTCGGGGTTGATCTCCTCCAGCTCGAGCCCGGCGGTTTCCGGGTAGGCGACGACGACCAGCAGCGCGAGCACGAGCGGGCCGATGCCGAGTAACGCCAGCGCCGGCCCGATGCGTCCGAGGTGGTCGGCCAGGGCGCCGGCCGCGGCGAGACCGACCGCGCTGCCCGCGAGGGACGTGATGGTGATGATCCCGTTGGCCCGACCCCGGAGCGACGTCGGGAACAGCTCGGGGCCGTACACCGCCAGCGCGGGGATCTGCGCGTCGACGATCACCGCGCCGAGCACGGCCCAAAGCCACAGACCCCAACCGCCGACGAAGTAGAAGGCCACATTGCACACCGTGCCGAGGACGAGCGACACCGCGGCCACCATGCGCCGCCCCCGCACGTCTGCCAGCCGTCCGCCGACGACGATGCCGATCACGCCGGGTGTGCCGGCGCCGAGCGACAGAAGCGCGATCGCACCCCCTGAGTAGTGGCGCTCGTCGCGGAGGAAGCGGTTGTTGAACTGCGCGTTGGGTGCGACGAACAGATTGGACAGGAAGCCGGACGCGCCGAGCAGCCACAGCCGGGTGCCGTGGCCCCGTACCTGCACCTCGACGTGGGGACGCTCGAAGCGGCGGGTCTCGGGCAGGCGTCGGGCGATGCCCCGGAGGAGCGGCAGTGCCCCGAGGGGGAGCACGTACAGCAGCCGCCAGCCGTGCTCACCGAGGTCCGCCAGTCGCAGCGCCGCCACGCACACGCCCGCGCCGAAGCCGGCCGCCATCGCCAGGAGGCTGATCGCCCAGGCGCGTGAGCCGGCGGGCATCTCCT
This sequence comes from Actinomycetota bacterium, assembly GCA_005888325.1. Classification (NCBI taxonomy): domain Bacteria; kingdom Bacillati; phylum Actinomycetota; species Actinomycetota bacterium. Next base: position 20,606 of record VAWU01000069.1, on the reverse strand, counting down.
CGACGGTGATGATGCTCGCCACGACGAGCACCGCCACCGCGCAGCCACGCGCCAACACCTGGGTGATGGCGAGCCATGCGAGCGACGGGCTGAGCGCGCCGGTCGCCGCGAAGATGCAACCGCCGGCGACCGCGCCCAGCAGGACGGCGCGACGGCCGCGGCGATCGGACAGGGCCAGCAGCCCGAGCGCGATGAGGCCACCGAGGCGCACGAAGCTCCCGGCCAGTCCCTGCGCGCCGTTGTTCGCACCGAACTCCTCGCCCGCGAATGCGATCGTCTGCGTGAACAGCGTGTTGAGGTAGCCGAACACGATTGCGATCGCGGCGAGCGTGCCGAGCATCGCAGCGGCGCGCGCGTCGAGGCGCTCGGGTGGCATCCACCACGGCCTCGCAGTGTCGGGCCGGCGCATCGCCGACTCGAACGGCTTGCGCACGAGCCACGCGAAGTAGGGAACCGCGAGCTGGAACTCGACCGTCTCGGTGACCTCACCGCCGCCATCGGCGTCGGGTGCAACCGTGACGGTGCGCCGGTACGACGACACCGCGCCCTCCAGCGCGTCGAAGACGTCGTCGCCCACGCGCGTCTCCAGCACGGGCTGATGGCGCGGTTGTCGCGCCGCCTCGACACCGGCCCGGTCGAGGGTCGTCCGCGTCACCAGGCGCCGGCGCATCACGGCGACCCTAGCGACGGGTGGGGGTCCCCTGAGCGCCCGCCCCCGGGGCCTAAGGTCGCTCCCATGGAACGCTCCCGCAACGCCCGGCGCCTGGCCGCCGCGGCCTTGGCCTTCCACGTAGGTGTCGCCCTCACCCTGTGGGGAGCGGCCGGCGCTGAGGCGGGCTCCGGTGGGTCCTGCGACGGCGTCACCGGCCGGCTCGTCGACCACGGCACCACCGTCACCGGCGTCTTCGACGTGCCCTCGACCTGCGAGGAGGTGTCGGTGCTCAGCTGGTTCGCGGCGGGCCCCAACGGCGAGCAACCCCAGGTCTTCCTCGACCGCATCGGCCACGACAACGTCGCGCCCGGCCACTATGAGTGGACGATCGCCGCGCCCCCGCCCGAGTGCTTCCGTCAGCTCGACCTGCGGGTCCCGGGCCGCAACGTCGACAGCATCGTGGGCGGCGAGCACGAGTGCCAGCCCACGCCGCCGCCCCCGTCGGGCCCCACGACCACGTCGACGAGCACCACCACCCCGTCGGTCAGCCCGACCACGCCGACCACGGAGAGCCCCACGACCACGACGACGAGCACCACCACCTCGACGAGCACCACCACCCCGTCGGTCAGCCCGACCACGCCGACCACGGAGAGCCCGACGACCACGTCGACGAGCACCAGCATCTCGCCGGCGGTCAGCACGACGAGCTCGACCTCGAGCACCGTGGTCGTGCTCGGTGAGGTCCTCACCCCGCCGGCCGCCAAGGGCGAGCTCGCCCGCACGGGCAGATCGCTGGCCGAGGTCGTGGGCGTCGCCCTCATCGGCATCGCCCTCGGGCTGGGCGTGCTCATCGCACAGGAGCGGCAGCGCCAGACGCGGGCAGACTGACCCCGTGGAGCGGTTGGTCGTGCGCCCGGGCCGGCCCCTCGAGGGCACCGTGCCGATCGAGGGGGCGAAGAACTCCGTCCTCAAGCTGATGGCGGCCACCCTCATGGCGGAGGGTGAGTTCACCCTGCGCAACGTGCCGCGCATCATCGATGTCGAGATCATGAGCGATCTGCTCGTGTCGATGGGCGTCGACGTGCACCGGTCGGCCGAGCACGACCTGCGCATCCGGGTCGGCCCCGACATCGTTCCCGAGGCGCCGTACGAGCTGGTCGAGCAGATGCGCGCGTCGATCGTGGTCCTCGGTCCCCTGCTGACCCGCTGCGGCCAGGCCCGCGTCGCGCTCCCGGGGGGCGACGACTTCGGGCCGCGACCCATCGACATGCACCAGCGCGGCCTCGAAGCCCTGGGCGTCGAGTTCACGAGCGCCCACGGTTACGTCGAGGCCCGGTGCGACCAGCTGACGGGCAGCCGGATCGTGCTCGAGTTCCCGAGCGTGGGCGCGACCGAGAACATCCTCATGGCCGCGGTGCGCGCCAAGGGCACCACGCTCATCGACAACGCCGCCCGCGAGCCCGAGATCGCCGACCTGGCCGCGTTCCTCAACCGCATGGGCGCGCAGGTGTTGGGCGCGGGCTCGTCGACCATCGAGGTCGAGGGCGTCGAGGGGCTGCATCCGGTCGAGCACACGGTCGTTCCCGACCGGATCGAGGCGGGGACGTTCCTCGCGGCGGTGGGGGCGGCCGGTGGCGAGATCACCATCGAGGGCGCGCGCCCCGACCACATGGACATGGTCGTCCAGAAGCTGGGCGACATGGGCATGCGGATCTCGCCGGCGAGCGAAGGCGTGTGGGCGCAGCGCACCCGTCGACTGCGCTCGGTCGACGTCGCCACCCTCCCGTACCCGGGCATCGCCACCGACTACAAGCCGTTCTTCGTTGCCCTACTGGCCCTCGCCGACGGTGTCGGCATCGTGAGCGAGAACCTGTTCGCGGGCCGCTTCCGCTACATCGACGAGCTGGCCCGGATGGGCGCGGACATACGCACCGAGGGCCACCACGCGGTCGTGCGGGGACGAGAGCGCCTCTCGGGCGCGCCGGTGCGGGCACCCGACATCCGAGCCGGAGCCGCGCTCGTGGTCGCCGCCCTCGGTGCGGACGGCGAGACGGTGGTGTCCGACGCCAACCACATCGCCCGCGGCTACGAGGACTTCGCGGGCAAGCTGCGATCGCTCGGCGCCGACGTGCGGGAATCGACTCCGTGATCCAGGCGTTCCCGCCCGTGGGAGGATAGGCCCATGAAGACGGAGCTGCTCGCGGCGATCGACGCCATCCGCCCGGCCCTTCAGGCCGATGGCGGCGACATCGCGCTGGTCGAGGTCGACGAGGACACAGGCGTCGTCGACGTCGAGCTGGTGGGGGCGTGCGGAAGCTGCCCGGCCGCGACGATGACGCTGAAGGCGGGGATCGAGCGCATCCTGCGCGATCGCGTGCCCGGCGTCACGACGGTGAACGCCGTCGGCGGCGACGCGTTCTGACGACTTGCGCCGGCGCGACCCGAAAGAGCTGTTCGACGCGGCGACGGGCGGCGACCGGCTCGCGGTCGCCCGTCTGATCTCTCTCGTCGAGGAGGGCGGCGCGGCCGCGCGCGAGGTGGGCCGGCTCACGTTTCCGCGCACGGGCAATGCGTACACCGTCGGCATCACCGGAGCGCCCGGGGCGGGCAAGTCCACCCTCACCGACGGGCTCATCGGCGAGGTGCGTTCGGCCGGCGACGAGGTGGGCGTGCTCGCGGTCGACCCGTCGTCTCCGTTCTCGGGCGGCGCGTTCCTGGGTGATCGCGTGCGCATGCAGGACCACGCCCTCGATCCAGGCGTGTTCATCCGCTCCATGGCGTCGCGCGGCCACCTCGGCGGCCTGTCGCTCGCCACCCCCGAGGCCATCCGCGTGCTCGACGCGTGCGGGCGACTGTGGGTGCTGGTCGAGACGGTCGGTGTGGGCCAGGTCGAGTTCGAGATCGTCGAGCGGGCCGACACGACGGTCGTCGTGCTCACGCCCGGCACAGGCGACAGCGTGCAGGCCAACAAGGCGGGTCTGCTCGAGGTGGCCGACCTGTTCGTCATCAACAAGGCCGACCGGGCGGGAGTGCACGAGCTGGAGCGCGACCTGAGGAACATGCTCGAGATGAACGAAGCGCTCGCCGCCGCGGCCGAGCGCGGCGACGCCGCGGTGTGGCGCCCTCCCGTCGTGCGCACCGTCGCGACGACGGGGGAGGGGGTGGGCGAGCTGTGGAAGACCGTGCGCGACCACCGCGCCCATCTCGAGGCGCACGGACAGCTCGAGACGCGGCGCGCTCGGCGTCTCGAAGACGAGCTCCGCGAGATCGTCGTGCGTCGCCTCGAGGAGCGTGCCTACGCAGCTTGCGCGGGGCCTGAGCACGACCGCCTGTTGCGCGCGCTGCAGGAGCGCCGGCTCGACCCGTGGCAGGCGGCCGACGAGCTCCTCGACGGGGTCGTCGACTGACGAGCGACAGACCGGGCGACCGACCGAGCGAGTGACAAGGTAGCGTCGGCGCCATGCCCGTCGACCGCGAGCTCGTGAACGTCGAACCGCGCGCCGACGGGGTGACTGTGCTGCGGCTCGATCGACCACCCGCCAACGCGCTCTCCCGCGCGATGCTGGAGGAGCTGGCCGCCGCGGCGCGCGCGCTCGCCACCGAGCCGCCCGGCGCGGTCGTGATCACCGGCGGCGAACGCATCTTCGCCGCCGGCGCCGACATCACCGAGTTCGGTGGGCCGGAGGAAGCCGCAGTGGTGGGTGGTCACTTCCGCGAGGCGCTCGACCTGGTGGCCGGCATCCCGCGTCCCGTCATCGCCGCGGTCAACGGCTACGCGCTCGGCGGCGGGTGCGAGCTCGCGCTCGCGTGCGACCTGCGCGTGGCCGCGGACGACGCGAAGCTCGGCCAGCCGGAGATCCTGCTCGGCATCATCCCCGGCGGGGGTGCTACTCAGCGGCTCGCTCGTCTCGTGGGGCCGTCGCGCGCCAAGGACCTCATCTTCACGGGTCGACAGGTGCCGGCCGACGAGGCCCTGCGCATCGGCCTGGTCGACAGGGTGGTCCCTGCGGCCGACGTCCTCGACGAGACGCTGGCGTTGGCCGCCGAGCTCGCGCGCGGGCCGTCGATGGCGCTCGCGTTCGCCAAGCGGGCGATCGACGACGGCCTCGAGACGAGCCTCGCGGCCGGTCTCGAGATCGAGCACGACCTGTTCACCGACGTCTTCCGCACCGACGACGCCAAAGCCGGAGTGGCCGCGTTCCTCGACAAGAGCCTGGGGAAGGCCACGTTCCGGGGGCGTTGACCCCGCCAGTTCTCGCGCATCGTGTTCGATAACGACGAGCAGCTCGGGGTCGTTGCGATCGGGGGCCAACCGGCGTTGCATAGCGGGTGCACAACCATGGCCCGCACCGACGTTCTCATCGCCCTGCTCAGCCTGGGTTGGGTCGCGTGGCTCTACAACGTCGTCCGCTACCGGGGCCTCTCGCGCACCGCGCGCGGCCTGATCGACCAGAACACCCGCTTGATCGAGGCGAACGAGTCCCTTCGGTGGCAGAACGGGTCACTGCTCGGCGAGCTCGGCCTCCGCAAGCGGGCCGAGCCCGTCGCTCGCGACCCCAACGCCGTGATCGACCTGACCGGCAGCGACCACGACGTCTCCCGGCGCGACGACGCCGAGAGCAGCTGACCCGGCTCAGGCCCAGGTCACCCGGCCCAGCTCGGCGAACGTCGTGAGGTCGCGATGGGCGGGCACGACGCGCACCGCGAAGCCGTAGCGGCCCGGCCGCGCGCACACGAACGACCCTTCGTACTTCCAGCGACCGTCGTGGTCGCGCACGGCCAGACCGAGGGTGACGGTGGACGTCTCGCGCAGCTCGTCGTTGGGGCCGACCGGCCCGTGCATCATCTCGACCGCGACGTCGTCCGGTGAGAGGTCGCCCAGCGCGACCGTGGCCGCCACCCGACGGACCGCGCCGAGGTCGGCCACGTTGTGATCGCTCTCGACGCCGTCGACGTGCACCCCCGGCCATGCGTTGGTCACCCACTGACGCCACGCCGCGAACGAGCGCGAGCGCGCGTAGCCCTCGGCGCGCATGCGGGTGTCGTGGCGGGCCGCAGGCTCGTACATCTTGTCGACGTAGTCGCGCAGCATGCGGGACGCCTCGACCTGCGGGCCGAGGGTGCGCAACGAGTGCTTCATGCGCTCCGTCCAACGTCGGGGCACGCCGCCTTCGACGCGTTCGTAGAACAACGGCACGACATGGCGCTCGAGCAGGTCGAACAGGCTGGATGCCTCCACGAGGTCGCGCCGGGGCAGGTCGGCGTCGGTCTCGGCCGATGCGATGGCCCAGCCGTTGTCGCCGTCGAACATCTCGTCCCACCACCCGTCGCGCACGGACAGGTTGAGCGCGCCGTTGAGCGCCGCCTTCTCCCCGCTCGTGCCACACGCCTCCTGCGGCCGGCGCGGGTTGTTCAGCCAGACGTCGGCGCCCTGGTAGAGGGTGCGCGCGACCGCGATGTCGTAGTCCTCGACGAAGCAGAACCGGTGGCGCAGGTCGGCGGCGCGCGAGAACTGCACGATCTCGCGGATCATCTCCTTGCCCGTGTCGTCCGCCGGGTGTGCCTTCCCCGCGAACACGAGCTGGACGGGCCGCTCGGGATCGAGCAGGAGCGCGCGCAACCGGTCGGGCTGCGACAGCAGCATCGTCGCCCGCTTGTACGCGGCGAAACGCCGGGCGAACCCGACCGTGAGCACGCGCGGGTCGAGCAGCTCGTCGTCGCCCATACGGGCGCGGACGAACGACACGAGCCGCTCGCGGCCCTGCTGGCGCACGCGCCAGAGGTCGTCGTCGCGGCACTCGTCGATCCGCGCCCACCGGTGCTCGTCGGCCTCCTGCCACTCGGGGAGGACGTGCTTGTCGAGCAGGTCGCTCATCTCGGGCGAGACCCACGTGCGCGCGTGCACGCCGTTGGTGATCGACCCGATGGGCACCTCGTCGACCGGCACGCCCGGCCAGAGGGCGGCGAACATGTTGCGACTCACCCGGCCGTGCAGGCGGGAGACGCCGTTCGACCGCCCGGCCAGGCGCAGCCCCATCACCGCCATGTTGAACGGCGCGTCGTACTCGTCGTCGGGATGGTGGCCGAGCGCCATGAGGTCGTCGAACGGGAGGCCGCACTCGTCGGCCCACGACCTGAAGTAACGCTCCATCAACGGGCGCGGGAAGCGGTCGATGCCCGCGGGCACCGGCGTGTGGGTCGTGAAGATGGTGCCCGCCCGCGCCGCCTCGATGGCCTCGTGGAACGAGAGGCCGCCCTCCGTCATGAGGCGGCGGATGCGCTCGAGCCCGAGGAACCCGGCGTGGCCCTCGTTGCTGTGGAACACCTGGCTGTCTTCACCGACGACGTCGAGCAGGCGGACGCCACCGATCCCGAGCAGGATCTCCTGTCGCAGCCGGTGCTCGGTGTCTCCGCCGTAGAGGCGATCGGTGATGAGGCGGTCGTCGGGGTTGTTCGCCTCGATGTCGGCATCGAGCAGGTAGAGGCGCACGCGCCCGACGTCGGCCCGCCAGGCCTGGGCCTCGAGCGGGGTGCCGGCCAGGTTGACGGTGACGCGTCCTCCCTCGACCGGGTGCAGCGCCATGCCGTGCGGGTCGAGCGTGACATAGCGCTCCTGCTGCCAGCCGTCGTCGTTCAGCTCCTGGCGGAAGTAGCCCTGGCGGTAGAACAGCCCGACGCCCACCACCGGGAGGCCCAGCCCGCTCGCCGCCTTCAGGTGGTCGCCGGCCAGCACCCCGAGGCCGCCCGAGTACTGCGGGAGGGCTTCGGCGATGCCGAACTCGGGGGAGAAGTAGGCGATCGAGCGAAGCTGCGCGTCGGTGCTCTGGAACCACCGGTCGGCGGACAGGTAGCGGTGCAGGTCGTCGAGCACCTCACGGAGGAACGTGGTGAACGCCGGATCCGCGGCCAGGTGCTCGAGGCGCTCGGGCGACACCTGTCCGAGGAGGCCCACGGGGTCGTGGTGCGTGACCTCCCAGGCGTCGGGGTCGACCCAGCGGAACAGGTCGCGCGTGCGCTCGTCCCACGACCAGCGCAGGTTCATCGACAGCTCCCCGAGGCCGGCCAGGGCGTCGGGGACGCGCTGGCGCACGGTGAAGCTGTGAGAGGCCCTCATCGCCCCACTATGCCTGTGACCGGCCCCCGCGGGTGGTATTCAGGAGGGGTGATCGGTCGCATCGTCATCGACGACGTGCGCCCGCGCACCCCGACCGGGCGCTATCCGGCGAAGGCGGTGATCGGCGAGGCGGTGACCGTCGGCGCCACCATCTTCAAGGACGGCCACGATCCCCTGGGCGCGCGGGTGCGCTGGCGACCCGTCGGCGACCGCAAGTGGCGGGACGAGCCGATGCGCCTCGTCGCGCCCGGCCTCGACCGCTGGGAGGCGGTCGTCGAGCCCACCGACCTGGGCCGCCACGAGCTGGTCGTCGAGGCGTGGGTCACCGGCGACGGCACCGCCGGTGCCGGGCACCCGACGGCGCACGCCGACGCCCACCACACGGCCTCGGAGCCCCACCCCCTCTGGGTCGACCGGGAGCGGGCGCTCGTGGGGGCCTGGTACGAGCTCTTCCCGCGCTCGGAGGGCGGCCTGCGCGGCGCCGTCCGCCGCCTCGATGCGGTCGCGGCCATGGGGTTCGACGTGGTGTACCTGCCGCCGATCCACCCCATCGGCCACACCGCGCGCAAGGGACCGAACAACACGCGTACCGTCCGCCCCGGCGACCCCGGGAGCCCCTGGGCCATCGGCGACGAGTCGGGTGGGCACACGGCGATCCACCCCGAGCTCGGCGACATCGACGACTTCGACGCGTTCGTCGCGGCCGCCGATCGCCTCGGCATGGAGGTCGCGCTCGACTACGCGCTCCAGTGCTCGCCCGACCACCCCTGGGTGCACGAGCATCCCGAGTGGTTCCACCACCGTCCGGACGGCACCATCCGCTACGCGGAGAACCCGCCGAAGAAGTACGAGGACATCTACCCGATCAACTTCTGGCCCGAGCCGTCAGCCGCACGCGCCGCGCTGTGGGACGCGTGCAAGGGCATCCTCGACTTCTGGATCGGCCACGGCGTGCGCGCCTTCCGCGTCGACAACCCGCACACGAAGCCGATCGCGTTCTGGGAGTGGCTGATCCCCGCGGTGCAGCGCGACCACCCCGACGTGATCTTCCTGGCCGAGGCGTTCACCCGGCCGCCGATGATGGCCAAGCTGGCCGAGGTCGGCTTCAGCCAGAGCTACACGTACTTCACATGGCGCACGTTCAAGGACGAGCTCATCGCGTACCTCGAGGAGCTCTGCCACGGGCCGAAGGCCGACTACATGCGGCCCAACTTCTGGCCGAGCACGCCCGACATCCTCAGCGGACCCCTCCGGCTCGGCCCGCGTGCCGCGTTCGAGCTGCGTCTGGTGCTCGCGGCCACGCTCGTGCCGTCCTACGGGGTCTACAGCGGCTACGAGCTGCTCGAGAACGCGCCGGCATCCGAGTTCAACGAGGAGTACCTGCACTCCGAGAAGTACGAGGTGAAGGCGCGCGACTGGCACCGGCCCGGTTCCCTCGCGCCGCTCATCACCCGCCTGAACGACATCCGCAGGCGCCATCGCGCCCTCGCCGAGCTCCGCAACCTCCGGTTCGTGCCGGGACGCAACGACGCGATACTCGCCTACACCAAGCGCGCGGCCGAGGGCGGCGACACCGGATTGGACACCGGATTCGACGACGTCGTGCTGACCGTCGTCAACCTCGACCCCCACCGGGCGCACGAGGACGTGCTCGCGCTCGACCTGGCCGCGCTCGGCCTCCCCGTCGACGCGCCCTTCGAGGCCCACGACGAGCTCAGCGACACCACCTACGTGTGGAGCGGCCCGGAGCCCTACGTGCGCCTCGACCCCGAGGTCGGGCCCGCCCACGTGCTGCACCTGCGGACGATCGCGTGAGCCGGGTCACGTGATGTCGCCCCTCACGCCCGACGACCGCTGGTACCAGCGGGCGGTGTTCTACGAGGTGTTCGTGCGCGGCTTCTTCGACGCCAACGGTGACGGCACGGGCGACCTGCGGGGGCTCACCGAGAAGCTCGACTACCTCGAGTGGCTGGGCATCGACTGCATCTGGCTGCTGCCGTTCTACCAGTCGCCTCTGCGCGACGGTGGCTACGACATCAGCGACTTCTTCACGTGCCTCCCCGAGTACGGCGACCTCGGCGACGCCGTGCAGCTGGTGGAGGACGCGCATCGCCGCGGCATCCGCGTGATCGCCGACCTGGTGATGAACCACACTAGCGACGAGCACCCGTGGTTCGTGGAGAGCCGCCAGGACCGCACGAACCCGAAGGCCGACTGGTACGTCTGGGCCGACGACGACCAGCGCTGGTCCGAGGCGCGCATCATCTTCGTCGACACCGAGAAGTCCAACTGGACGTGGGACGCGGCCCGCCAGCAGTACTTCTGGCACCGATTCTTCGGGCATCAGCCCGACCTGAACTACCGCAACCCCGAGGTGCAGGACGCGATGCTCGACGTCGTGCGCTTCTGGCTCGACATCGGGCTCGACGGCTTCCGCCTCGACGCCGTCCCTTATCTCTACGAGCGCGACGGCACCGGCGGTGAGAACCTGCCGGAGACGCACGAGTACCTCAAGCGCCTGCGCAAGGAGGTCGACGCCGCGTTCCCGGGCAAGGTGCTGCTGGCCGAGGCCAACCAGTGGCCCTCCGACGTCACCGACTACTTCGGCGACGGCGACGAGTGCCACATGGCCTTCCACTTCCCGCTCATGCCGCGCATGTTCATGGCCCTGCGCCGCGAGCAGCGCTACCCGATCACCGAGATCCTGGCGCAGACGCCCGAGGCACCCGACGGGTGCCAGTGGGGGATCTTCCTGCGCAACCACGACGAGCTCACTCTCGAGATGGTCACCGACGAGGAACGCGACTACATGTGGGCCGAGTACGCCAAGGACCCGCGGATGAAGCGCAACCTCGGCATCGGGCGACGTCTCGCGCCGCTCATCGACAACGACCGTCGCGTCGGCGAGCTGTTCCACGCGTTGCTGTTCAGCCTGCCCGGCAGCCCGATCCTCTACTACGGCGACGAGATCGGCATGGGCGACAACATCTACCTGGGTGACCGCGACACGGTGCGGACGCCGATGCAATGGTCGCCCGATCGCAACGCCGGCTTCAGCCGGGCCGACTTCGCCCAGCTGTACCTGCCGCCGCTGATGGACCCCGTGTTCGGGTACCAGGCTGTGAACGTCGAGGGCGAGATGCGCGACCCGAGCTCGTTCCTGCACTGGTTGCGGCGCATGCTCGAGGTGCGCAGCCACCATCCCGTGTTCGGCACGGGCAGCTTCGAGGTGCTCTCGGCCGAGAACCCCTCGGTGCTCGCGTTCGTGCGGGAGCGGCCGGCCGACGAGGACGGCGACGGCGACATCGTGCTCTGCGTCAACAACCTGAGCCGCTTCGCCCAGCCGGTCGAGTTGCAGTTGGGCCGCTTCGCGGGTAAGACCCCGGTTGAGCTGGTGGGGAGGGTCCCCTTCCCACCCATCGGCGAGCTCCCATATCTCTTGACGCTCGGACCGCACTTCTTCTTCTGGTTCGAGCTGGTTGACCTCCCTTGATCGCACCCGACGTCCTGGCCAAGGCCCTGATCGAGTTCCTCCCCCGGCAGCGTTGGTTCGCAGCCGGCGGGGCGCCGGTCGGCGACGTGGCCGTCGTCGATCTCGAGGTCCTCCGCCGGGCCTGGCCCGCGCTCGTGTGGGTCGAGGCGCGGGTGGGGACGGGAGCGTCAGGCGATCGCTACCAGGTGCTGGTGGCGCTGCGGCCGAGCGGCGAGCCCGCACCGTTCCTGCAGGGCCACCCCGACCTCACGCTCGGCGAGCTCGACACCGACGCCGGCCCCGCGTACGGCTACGACGCCCTCGTCGACCCCGACCTCGCGGTCGAGCTGGTGCGCATCATTGCGCCCGACGAGGACGTGACGCGCGCACGGCTGGTGCCGGGGGAGCAGTCGAACACGTCGGTGGTCATCGACGAGCGGCTGTTCCTGAAGGTGTTCCGCCGCCTGCATGCGGGGCCGAACCCCGAGGTCGAGGTGACGCGCGAGCTGTTCGAGCGGGCGTTCCTGCACGTGGTCGAGCCGGTGGCCGAGTGGCGGCGCGGCGACACCGACCTCGCGGTGCTGCAGGGCTACCTCGGAGGCGGTGTCGACGGGTGGGCCATGGCGCTGACCTCGCTGCGCGACCTGTTCGCGGTGCAGGAGACCCAGCCCATCCCCATCATCTCCGACACGGATCCCGTGCCCGAGCCGGTCGACCCGTCCGCCGCCGGGGGCGACTTCTCCGGCGAGGCCGAACGGCTGGGCGAGATGACGGCCGCGCTGCACGTTGCGATGGCCGACGTGTTCGGTCGGGCGCGAGGCGATGCGGGCGTCTGGGCCGACACGATCGACGATCGGCTGCGACGCATGCAGCACCGCGAGATAGATCGCGACGGAGCGCAGGCGCACATCGAGGCGCTCCGTCGGATCGACGATCCCGGACCGTCCATCCGGGTGCACGGCGACTACCACCTCGGTCAAGTCATGCGCACCGACGAAGGTTGGTACGTCCTCGACTTCGAGGGCGAGCCCGCGCTCACGATCGAAGCGCGGCGCCGGCCCACCTCGGCGCTGAAGGACGTCGCGGGCATGTTGCGGTCGTTGCACTACGCGTCGATGGTGGCCATGTTCGAGCGCGACGAGGAGCACACCACGGAAGCCGCGGCCTGGGAGCAGCGCAACCGCGAGGCGTTCCTCGCGGGGTACCTGCCGCGGGCGCGGGCCGCCGGCGTGGTTCCCGACGACCGAGCCGCGACCGCGGCGGTGCTGGCGGCCTTCGAGACCGAGAAGGCGCTGTACGAGCTCGGCTACGAGCAGGCGCACCGGCCCGACTGGGCCCGGATCCCGCTCGCCGCCCTGCGCCGCCTGTCCCTCGCGTAGTGCACGTCACCGGGCTCCGCGACCCGCACCGCCTCCTCGGGCTGCACCACGAAGGTGACCGGGTGGTCGTCCGCGCGTTTCGTCCCGATGCGACGGCCGTGTCCGTCGTGCTCGACGGCGGCACGCGCGTCGTCGCGCGTCGAGCGCAGGAGGACGGGCTGTTCGAGGCGGAGCTCCCCGGGGATCGCGGGAGCGCGCTCGCGTACCGGCTCGAGGTCGAGTACGGCGAGCACACCCTCGTGGTCGACGACCCGTACCGCTTCTGGCCCACGTTGGGCGACATCGATCTGCACCTGTTCGGAGAGGGCCTGCATCGCACGCTGTGGCGACACCTCGGCGCGCACGCGCGGGTGCACGAGGGCGTGGCCGGCACCGCGTTCGCGGTCTGGGCGCCAAACGCTCGCGGCGTGCGCGTCGTCGGCGACTTCAACGCGTGGGACGGGCGCGTCCACCTCATGCGCATGCTCGGGTCGTCGGGCGTGTGGGAGCTCTTCGTCCCGGGCGTGGGGCCGGGCGCCCGGTACAAGTACGAGCTCGTCACCGCCCACGGCGAGGTGAAGCTCAAGGCCGACCCCTTCGCGGCGGAGGCCGAGCAACCACCCGGCACCGCCAGTCTGGTGTCGACGTCGGACCACGTCTGGGGTGATGACGCGTGGCTGGCGGCGCGCGCGGCCGCCGACCCGCTCCGGCGGCCTCTCTCGATCTACGAGGTGCACCTCGGGTCTTGGCGGCGCGGCCTCGACTATCGCGCCCTGGCCGAGGAGCTGCCCCGCTACGTCGCCCACCTCGGCTTCACCCATGTCGAGCTCCTGCCCGTCGCCCACCATCCGTTCGCCGGCTCGTGGGGCTATCAGGTCACCTCGTACTACGCGCCGCTCTCGACCTTGGGCCGGCCCGACGACTTCCGCCACCTCGTCGACCGGCTGCACCAGGCGGGCATCGGCGTGATCGTCGACTGGGTCCCCGCGCACTTCCCGAAGGACGACTGGGCACTGGCCCTCTTCGACGGCACCGCGCTCTACGAGCACGCCGACCCCCGGCAGGGTGAGCATCCCGACTGGGGAACCCTCGTCTTCAACGTCGGGCGCAACGAGGTGCGCAACTTCCTCGTGGCCAATGCCCTCTACTGGGTCGAGGAGTTCCACGTCGACGGCCTGCGCGTCGACGCCGTCGCCTCCATGCTGTACCTCGACTACTCGCGTCAGGAGGGCGAGTGGGTGCCCAACGCCCAAGGCGGGCGCGAGAACCTCGAGGCCGTCGGGTTCCTGCAGGAGACGAACGAGGTCGTGTACGGCCTGCACCCCGGCGTGATGACGCTGGCCGAGGAGTCGACGGCGTGGCCCGCAGTTTCGCGGCCGACCGACATGGGCGGCCTGGGCTTCGGCTTCAAGTGGAACATGGGCTGGATGCACGACACCCTGCAGTACTTCTCGACCGACCCCGTGCATCGGAAGCACCACCACGACGAGCTGACGTTCGGGCTGCTCTACGCCTTCAGCGAGAACTTCGTGCTGCCGTTGTCGCACGACGAGGTGGTGCACGGCAAGGGATCACTGGTGGGAAAGATGCCCGGCGACGCGCCCGCGCAGGTCGCGCACCTGCGTACGCTGCTCGCCTGGATGTGGGCCCATCCGGGCCGCACCCTGCTGTTCATGGGCGGCGAGCTCGCCCAGTGGCGGGAGTGGTCGCACGACACCGGCCTCGACTGGTACCTGCTCGACGACCCCGTCCACCGGAGCGTGCACGACTTCGTCCGCGCGCTCAACCTGATCGCGCGCGACGAGCCTGCGCTCTGGGAGCGCGACTTCGACGAGAGCGGCTTCCGCTGGATCGTCGCCGATGACGCCGACCACAACGTCTTCGCGTTCGCCCGTTTCGACTCGTCGGGCGAGCGGGTGGTCGTGTGCGTCGCCAACCTGGCCGACGCGTCCTGGCCGTCGCACCGCGTCGGCCTGCCGCGCGGTGGCCGCTGGGTGGAGCTGCTCGACACGTCGGGCCCGTCGCCCACGGGCGTGCTCGACACCGAGCCGGTGCCGTGGAACGGGCTGCCGCAGTCGGTCGCCCTCGACCTGCGGCCGCTCGAGGTGATGTGGCTCGCCGGCCCCCCTCCCGTTCTCTGAACGATCGAGGTGGTCAGAGCCAACGGCGAGCGTTCAGAGAACGTGGGATTCAGGCCGAGCCCTCCACGCGCGCCTTCAGGTTGCGCAGGTTGCGCCTCCAGACCCGACGCAGGACGACCGCGCCCGCGACCGAGCCCGGCCACGCGCCCATCCACAGCGGGAAGGTGAGTCGTTCCTCCCACGTGAAGCGCGTGCGCCCGTGACGGCGGCCGTCGAGGGTGAAGCGCCCGGTGCCGGTGACGAGGCCGACGTGGCGGATGCCGATCACCCGTCCCTCGCGCCATTCGGTGATCTCCATCCGGTCGGTGAGGCGGAAGGGCCCGACGCGGGTGTCGCAGTCGAAGGTGGTGCCGACACCTCTGCGGGAGCGCGACGTGAAGTGGATGGCGATCGCGTCCTCCATCCATTCGACGTGCGATGCAATGTCGCGGACTGTCGCCCACACGCGGTCGCGCGAGGCGTCGATCGTGGTGCTCACCCGGACCCGCGACATGTCCCAGTGTTGCGTGCCCCGGTGTCGCGTTTCCCGTTGCGCGCCGGCCGACCTGGGACAATGGTCCCTCCGATCGCCGTCGAGAGGTAGTTGTGGCCGACCCGCCCCCCGAGCCGACTCCCTGGTCACCGCTCGAGCCCGCACCTGCTCCCGCGGCGCCCCCCGGCTACGTCCCACCGCCCGGCTACGGTCCGCAACCCGGCTACGGACCGCCACCTGGCTACGGACCGCCCCCGGGGTGGGTACCGCCGCCCCCGCGGCCCAAGGCCGGGAGCGCCCGCACCGGCCCGCTGCCGCTGCACCCGATGGGTGTGGGCGACATCCTCGACGGCGCGTTCAAGCTGTTGCGCGCGAACGCCCGCTCGGTGGTGTTGATCAGTGGCGCGCTCATCGTGCCGATGTCGTTCATCACCGCCTTCCTCGGGCGCCACACGCTCGGCGGCCAGAGCATCTTCTCGGTCCTCGATGATCCGTCGGCGGTCGACCAGAGCTCGGCGCGCGCCGGTGAGATCGTGCTTCTCTACGGATCGGTGCTGGCCCGCTACGTGCTGTTCCCCTTCTTCATCGGGGCCGCCCTCAGCCCGATCGTCGAGGCCTCGTACCTCGGCGGTGAGCGGACGGCCGGCGAGGCGCTCCGGATCACATCCCGCGTCCTGCCCGCGCTCATCGGGGCCTGGCTGCTCTGCCGTCTGTTGTGGACGTTCAGCGTCGTGTTCTGCATCCTTCCCGCGTTCGTCGTCAGCGCGTTCTTCGTCGTCGTCGCGCCGGCGCTGGTGATCGAGCGGCTCGGGGCGGTGGCGGCCATGCGGCGCTCGATCCGACTGGTGCGCCCGATGTTCTGGCGGGTCCTGCTCATCTCCATGCTCGCCGGCGTGATCGGGTACTTCGTCAACAACGCGCTCGGGACGGTGCCGCAGCTCGCCGCCCTCGCGATCGGCACGCAGTACGCCTGGCCGCTCCTCGCCGTCGGCGAGATCGTGGGCTCGCTCGTCACACTCCCGTTCGTGGCGATCGTCGCCGTCCTGCTCTACTACGACGCGCGCATCCGCCACGAGGGCTTCGACCTGCAGCTCATGGCGGCCGACCTGGCCCGGGGTGGCAGCGCAACGTAGGCGGGGCCTCGTTCTGTCCCGCGCCGCGCTCGTGTTCCTCGCCGCGCTCGTCGCGCTCGTCGCGCTCGCAGGCGCGCCGGCTCGCGGCGACGAGCTGCCTACGCCTCAACGATCGCCCGACGAGGTCCACCGCACCATCCGCGAGGTGCTCCGCCGCCGGGAGTTCCGGCGAGAGTCGCCGACGGTCGTCGAGCGCGCCCGTCGCTGGGTGCGCGACCAGCTCAGCCGCCTCCTCGCGTCACTGTTCCGTGGCGACCGGGGCACGGTGCTGGCGTGGATCATCCTCGGTGGGCTGCTCACGGTCGTGATCGTCCTCAGCGCGCGCTTCGCCCGCTCGATCACACCCGACGCCGGTCGTGCGATCGCGGTCTCGGTCGCGCCGCGCCGCTCGGCTGGTGAGTGGCGGGCGGAGGCCGACGCGCACGAGCGAGCAGGCGAATGGAAGCTCGCGTTGCGGGCCCGCTACCGCTCGCTCGTAGCGGACCTCGCGTCCCGTGGTCTGGTGGACGAGGTCCCGGGGCGCACCGCAGGTGAGTACCGGGCCGAGGTGGCCGAGACGGTGCCCCGTGTGGCTTCGGAGTTCGCGGGCGCCACCGAGCTGTTCGAACGCGCGTGGTACGGCAACCGCCCGACGGGCGCCGACGACGCGGCCCACTTCCGCGACCTCGAGCAGACCGTGCTCACCGGGACGCGGGCATGAACGGTCGTCGGGTGACGTGGCGTGGGTGGCTGCCCTACGTGCTCGTCGTGGTCTCGGCCCTGCTCATCGGATACGTCGGTGGAGCGCCGGACCGCGGCGGCGCGCCGCTCGACCCGACGTCGGCCGCCCCCGACGGCACCAAGGCGCTCGTCGACACCCTGCGCGCGCTCGGCGTGGAGGTCACCGTGGGGCCTGCGGCGCCGAACGCCTCGACGACCACGGCGCTGCTGCTCTCAGATCGGCTCGTCGACGCGCAGATCCGTCCCGTCGACGACTGGGTGCGAGCCGGCGGGACGCTCGTCGTCGCCGATCCCAGCTCCCATTTCTCCATCACCCGTCCGACCGGGCGCACGCTCGTGGGCTTCATCGAGCCCGAGCTCGAACGTCGGTGCGACGAGCCCGCGCTGCGTGACGTCGATCGCGTGCTCGTGCCCAACGGTCAGCTGTTGCGCGTGCCGAAGGGCGCCTTCGGTTGCTTCACCCAGGGGTCGACGTCCGCCTTCCTCGTCTCGGCTCCCGTCGGACGCGGGCGGGTCGTGCAGCTCGGTGGGGCGGGCGGGTTCATCAACTCTCGTCTCGGCAAGGTCGACAACGGTCTCCTCGCCGCCACCCTGCTCGCGCCGCGGCGCGACAGCCGCGTGGCCGTGCTCCAGCCCGCGGTCGCAGGTGACGGCGCCAAGTCGCTCACCGACCTGGTGAGCCCGCGCGTGAAGCTGGCCCTTCTGCAGCTCGCGATCGCGTTCGGGATCGTCGTGCTCTGGCGGGCGCGGCGCCTGGGCCGGCCCGTGCTCGAGGTCCAGCCAGTGCACATCGCGGGGTCAGAGCTCGTCGCCGCGGTGGGGAACCTCCTGCAGCGGGCCAAGGGCCGGCCCCGCGCCGCGGCACTGCTGCGCGACGACCTGCGACGCACCCTGGCCGACCGGCTCGGCCTGCCGCCGGACACTCCGCCCGACCGGGTGGCCGACGCGGCAGCGGCGCGCACCGGCGTCGCCACCGAGCGGGTGCGCGCCGCGCTCGAGGAGCCGCCACCCGCGACCGAGGAGGACCTCGTGGTACTCGCCCAGACCGTGGAAGCCATCCGCCGGGAGGTCACCCATGCCCGATAGCCGCGACACCGCCGCTGGTGACACCGCCGGCAGCGACCCACGCGACGCCGTGCTGCGCGTGCGCAGCGAGGTCGCCAAGGTCGTGGTGGGTCAGGACGCGGCGCTCACGGGCCTCGTCGTCGCCCTGCTCGTGCGCGGCCACGTCCTGCTCGAGGGCGTCCCCGGCGTGGCCAAGACACTCCTCGTCAAGGCGCTGGCCGCCGCGCTCGACCTCGACTTCAAGCGCGTGCAGTTCACGCCGGACCTGATGCCGTCGGACGTCACCGGTCAGGTCATCTACGAGCAGCGCGACGCGTCCTTCCGTTTTCGCGAGGGCCCGGCGTTCACCAACCTCCTCCTTGCCGACGAGATCAACCGCACCCCGCCGAAGACACAGGCGGCGCTGCTCGAGGCCATGGAGGAGCGGCAGGTGTCGGTCGAGGGCGACGCCCACCCGCTCCCCGATCCCTTCGTGGTCGTGGCGACCCAGAACCCGGTCGAGTACGAGGGCACCTATCCGCTCCCCGAGGCCCAGCTCGACCGCTTCCTGCTCAAGCTGGTCGTCAGCTATCCCACGGCCCAACAGGAGGAGGCGGTGCTCGCCCGTCACGACCAGGGCCTCGACCCGCACGACCTCGCGGCCGCCGGCGTGCGCCCGGTGGCGGGAGCCACCGACCTGGCCGCGGCGCGCAAGCTCGTGGCCGCGATCACGACCGAGGTGGCGGTGCGCAACTACATCGTCGCCATCGCCCGGGCCACGCGCGACTCCCCGTCGCTCGGGCTGGGCGTGTCGCCCCGCGGCGCGGCCATGCTGCTGTGGGCGGCGAAAGCGTGGGCATGGCTGGCGGGCAAGCCGTTCGTCACGCCCGACGAGGTGAAGGCGGTCGCCAAGCCTGCGCTCCGTCACCGGATCGAGCTGCGACCCGAGGTGGAGCTCGAGGGCGTCACCACCGACGGGGTGCTCGACGGCATCCTGGCGTCCGTCCCGGTCCCGCGCTAGCGATGCCCGTCCCGACCTGGCGGCTCCCGGTGGCGGCGGCTGCCCTGTCGCTCGTCGTGCTCCTGCTGCCGCTCCACCCTGCGTGGTTGAGCGTCGTCGGCGTCGACGGGGTCCTGCTCGCCGTCGCCGTCACCGACTGGCTGCTTGCGGTGCGACCCGCCGCCGTCTCGGTCACGCGCGAGCTCCCCGGCATCGTGCCCCTCGACGGCCGGGCCGAGGTGGTGTGGCGCGTCGACAACCCGAGCCCGCGACAGTTGAACCTGCGGCTGGCCGACGAGCTCGCGCCGTCGCTGCGCGCCGCGTCGCGGCGGGCGCGGTTGGCCGTGCCATCGGACGGCCGTGCGAGCGCGCGCACCGAGCTGCAGCCGTCGAGACGGGGCCGCTTCATACCGAGCGAGGTCGTCCTGCGCGTGGAGGGCCCCTTGCGGCTGGTCGCGCGCCAAGGCCGTCGGGAGCTTCAGGGCTCGATCCGCGTCTACCCCCCGTTCCGGTCACGCGACGAAGCCGAGCTGCGCATCAACAGGGCGCGCATCCTCGAGATCGGTCTTCGGTCGGCTCAGGGACGCGGTGGCGGCACCGAGTTCGACTCGCTGCGCGACTACTCGGTCGACGACGAGTTCCGCCGGATCGACTGGGCCGCCACCGCCCGCGCCGCCCGACCGATCGTCCGCACCTACCGCGCCGAGCGCAACCAGACCGTGGTGCTGCTGCTCGACGCGGGCCGGCTCATGGCCGGACGGGTCGACGACGTGCCCCGGCTCGATCACGCGATGGACGCGGTGATGATGCTCACCGCGGTGGCCACGCGCCTCGGTGACCGTGCCGGTCTGGTGGCGTTCGACCAACGCGTGCGGGCCGTCGTGTCGCCGGGTCACTCGCGAGACCAGCTGAGCCGTGTGACCGAGGCCATGTACGCGCTCGAGCCCGAGCTGGTGGAGAGCGACTATCGGGGCGCGTTCGCCGAGACCCTCGCCCGCTTCCGCCGTCGGGCCCTGCTCGTCGTCTTCACCGAGCTGTCCGAGCAGGCGATGGCCGAGACGCTGCTACCCGCCCTCCCGCTCGTTGCACGCGACCATCTCGTCGTGGTCGCGAGCGTGCGCGACCCGGAGGTGGTGCGGTGGGCGCGGTCGTCGCCCACCGATGGCGGCGGCGCATACCGCAAGGCGGCCGCGGTCGCCGGTCTCGACGAGCGCCGGCGGACGGTGGCGCGACTGCGCGGCCTCGGCGCGACGGTCGTCGACGCGCCGCCGGGCCGGCTCGCCCCTCAACTCGCCGACGCCTACCTGCGGGTCAAGGCGACGGGCCGCCTGTAAGCCCTTCTTGTCGTAGTTGGCCGTCCCAAGGACGGCTGCGTACGCCAAGAAGCGGCGGTCGTCGACACCCAATCGGGCAGACTGCTGCGATGGAGCCAGCAGACGTCCTCGACAACGTCCGCCAGATCGCCGACCGGTTCGCCGCCGATCGGAGGGCGCGCCA
>VAWU01000068.1:45979-109161 GCA_005888325.1 Actinomycetota bacterium | reverse complement strand
TCGTGCGCCGGGCGGTCGTGCGCCGTTACGGCGGCGCGCTCGTCGCGTTGATCGACCGGGTGAGCGCGCAGCTCCAGACCGCGGATCTGATCGCGCTCAACCGCGACGTCGACATCGACGGACAGACGCCCGCGCGCGCCGCGTCCGGCTGGCTCCGCGACCACGGCTTCGCGAGGCGCGCCTCTTGATCGGGCCTCGGCGCGCCCGGCTCCCGAGCGCGGGGCGTCAGCTCAACTGGGTGCGCAGCTTGGCCAGGCCCGAGCCCAGCGCCTCGCGCAGCTCGGCCCGCGCCACGCCGGTGTCGTTGTGCAGCTGCTTCATCGTGCGCGGGACCGCGCCGTCGAGGCCGAACCTGCTCGTGATCACCTGGCGCTCGAGCGGGTCGAGGTCGTCGAAGAGGTGCGGCGGCCCGGCGCGTAGCGACAGGAGGTCGTCGTCGATGTCGCCCGCCTGGTCGGCCCACTCGCCGACCGAGTCGGGATAGGGCCAGCCATCGTCGTTCGGCCACACGTAGGAGCTCATCGTTCCGTTGTCGCGCCCCGACCACGCGCTGTCAACGGTTGAGTCAACGCTCCGTGTGTGAAGCAAGCCATCGGCGGAGCGCCTCGGCCTCGGCGTCGAGCCGCTCGACCAACCCGCCGACGATGGCCCGCTCCGCCCGGCCCCCGAGCAGCGGCACCCGCACGCGCAGCTCGCCGCTGATCGTGCGCGCCGTCTGTTCCCGCTCGCCGCTGCCGTCGCCGCGCAGCGCGTAGACGCCCGTGCAGGTGAGCAGGTCGGCATGGGTCTCGGGCACGATGGTGAAGTCGCTGCGATGGCGCTCGAGGTCGAAGGTCGAGCGCTGCACCCACGCCAGCTCGCCCCGGCCGAGCACCCGTCGGGCGACGCTCGGCAGGTCGCCCGAGAAGACGTAGCGAACGTCGAGCTCGATCGCCCCGGGCCGCTCGCGTCGGTCGAGCAGCTCCGGGGCCTCGATGCCGGGTAGGTCGCGCAGCTCGGCGAAGAAGTCGGGGTCGGTCATCGAGCGCTCGACCGCACGGACGGGCGCCGCGAACCGGTGCTCGACCGAGAACCGCACGCTCAGGCCGAGACGTGTTCCGCCACGACCGCCAGCAGCTCGTCGCCGTAGCGGTCCGCCTTCACCGGGCCCATGCCCGGCAGGGCGAGGAGGGCGTGACGGTCGCGTGGCTTCGCCTCGGCGACGGCGGCCAGCGTGGTGTCGTGGAAGATGACGAATGCCGGGACGCCGCAGTCGCGCGCGGTCGCCGAACGCCATGTCTTGAGCGCCTGGTACACGGCAGGGTCAGCGTGGACGCCGACCTCGAGCCCGCGTGCCTCGCGTTTGGGGGCCCGCTGGAGGGTGGCCCGCCCTTCGTGCACGTGGCGACGCCAATCGGTGCCGTCGCCTCCCTCCGCGAGCGCGCGCAGGGTGGCCTCGACCGCGTCCAGCCACGGTGACGGCGTGCGGTTGTGCGTGCGCGACCCGAACGTTCGCCGCTCGGCCCACGAGCAGTGCAGCTCGCGCTCGGCCCGGGTGACCGCGACGTAGAGCAGGCGGCGCTCCTCGGCCCGCGCCGCGGCCGAGTCGGCGTGGCCGATGGGCACGAGCCCCCGCTCGAGCCCGGCGAGGAACACGACCGGCCACTCGAGCCCCTTGGCGGCGTGGAAGGTGGCCAGCGTGACCGCGTCGCCCGCCCGCTCGGGCTGGTCGCCCCGGACGGTGGCCACCAGCCAGGCGCCGAAGCTCGCGATGGTGGCGGTGGGGTCGGACGCGGCGTGCTCGCGGGCCAGGCGCACGAGGGCTTCGAGCTCGTGGCGGCGCTCCTCGGGGCCGTCGCCGGCGAGCAGCTCGTCGATGTCGGTGATGCCGGAGAGGAGGGGCGTGCCCGCGGGTTGGCGGCGCAGCTCGATCAGCGCCTGGCGGACCTCGGGTTGATCGAGGAACGAGCCCCGACCCTTGACCCGGTAGGGGACCTGCGCGGCGCGCAGCGCCTCCTCGAAGAGCACGAGCTGGGCGTTGGTGCGCGTGAGCACGGCCTGGTGCGACCACGGGACGCCGCCGGAGTGGCGGCGGCGCATGGCGCGGGCGACGGACTGCGCCTCCTCGCGGTCGGACGGGTGACAGGTCACCGAGGGGTGCATCCCCGCGGCCCGGTTGGCGTGCAGGCGGGCGTCGTGGCCGAGGACGGCGTTGGCCACGGCCAGGATCTCCGGTGACGACCGGTAGTTGTCGTCGAGGCGCAGGACGGTGGCGCCCGGGAAGTGCTGTGGGAACTCGGTGAGGAAGCCGACGTCGGCGCCGTTCCAGCTGAAGATGCCCTGGTTGGGGTCGCCCACCACACAGAGGTCGTCGCGGTCGCCACGCCAACCCTGCAGGAGCCGGAACTGGGCGGGGTTGACGTCCTGGAACTCGTCGACGAAGAGGTGACGGAAGCGCCAACGCTGGCCTGCCGCGAACTCGCGGTCGCGCTCGAGCGCCTCCGCGCACAACAGCAGGAGGTCGTCGAAGTCGACCAGCCCGCGCCGCCGCTTCTCGTCCTCGTACCGTTCGTAGATGGACGCGATCGCGCCGGCGGGGAGCGGCGGCTTGCGCGCCGCGACGGAGGCCGCGTGCTCGTAACGATCCGGCCCGATCATCTGCGCCTTCGCCCACTCGATCTCGGTGGCGACGTCGACGGGTTGCACGGTGGCGTCGCGCCCGCGCGGCAGCAACGGGGACAGCAGCCGGACCTTGCGCTCGAGCAGGGTGGGCTGACGCCGGCCGGCGTCGGCCCAGAGCCGTCGCAGCTGCGCGTAGGCGAGCGCGTGGAACGTGCCCGACGCGACCTGGTCGCGCACGCCGAGCGCGCTCAGGCGCGAGGCCAGCTCGCCCGCTGCCTTGCGGGTGAAGGTGACGACGAGGACGTGGCGCGGGTCGGCGGTGCCCTCGTGCACCCGCCACGCGACCCGGCGCGTCAAGACGCGTGTCTTGCCCGAGCCCGCCCCCGCCAGGATGCACAAGGGCGCCGCGTCGGACACGACCGCCTCGCGCTGGGCCGGGTTGAGATGCTGCAGCTCGCGCGGCAGCTCGTCGGGCCGCGCCTTCGTCGGTGCCTTCGTCGGTGCCTTCGGAAGTGCGTCGAGGGGCGCGTCCGCGGCCATGCGATCGACCGTACTGAGGGGGTATGACAGCCAGGTGGATGCTCCCCCCCACGGAGCGGTCAGCGGCACAGCCGCGCAGCGGCAAGGCGGCACGGCGCGGAACGGCCCCGAGTAGCCTTCGGGCCGGAGCCCTCCGTACTTCTCGGGGCCGCACCCGAGGACCGCTGCCTCCTGCGCACCGGTGCCTTTCGGCTGTCGGCCCGCACGGCGGTGGCCCTCAGCGCCCGAGCCCGGTCTCCGGTCTCCCGGCTCCCGACCTCGGCGCCCACGCCGCCCGCTCGCACGCCCGTCCCGCTCGGGGCGGTGGCCTGAGGCCGACCTCACCCGGTGGTGCGGACGCCGTCGCGTTCGGCGTAGGGAGGATGATCGGCCTGCGCGGCCGCGGCGTCAAGGGGTTTCTGGGGCTTCCCGTCACACCCCCTCGTTATCCTCGGAGGACATGGTGATCGCGCTCGATCTCGACGGTGTGCTGTGCGACCTGGGCCCCTGCGTGGCCGCTCGCATCGCCGACCGGTTCGGCGTGGCCACGCACCCGTCCACCTGGCGCACCTACGACCTGCGGCTGCTGCAGCTCGGCGTGCC
The DNA here is from genome assembly GCA_005888325.1 of Actinomycetota bacterium. Classification (NCBI taxonomy): domain Bacteria; kingdom Bacillati; phylum Actinomycetota; species Actinomycetota bacterium. The sequence goes on along the minus strand of VAWU01000068.1, from coordinate 105,438 downwards.
CGAGCGGTCGCTCAACGCCTTTCTCGACGAGGTGTTCGACGACCCCGCGCTCTACGACGAGGGGGCGCGCCACGAGGGCGCGTCCCACGGGGTGAGCCAGCTGCTCGAGGCCGGCTGGCGGCTCGTGGGCATCACCGCCCGGCCCTCCCATCTCGCCCCCGTCACCCGCGCGTGGCTGCGTCGCAACGGCTTCGCCCTCGACGCCGTGCACCACACACCGGTCGGCACCAAGGCGGCGGTGGCGCGCCGGGTGGGTGCGGTGGCGGCGATCGAGGACAATCCCGTCGAGGCCGATCTGCTCGGTGCGGTGTGCGAGTCGTGGCTGCTCGACCGCCCCTACAACCGCGACCACGAGCTCACGCGGGCCCGCCGGCTCGACTCGTGGGACGACGCGGTCGGGCGCCTCTGCCAGCTCCGGTTGTTCGCCTGACCGCGGGCCGCCTGCTCGCATCACGCCGGGACGCGCCACGGCGGTAGCGTCCGTCCGTGCCCCACGTCGCCGTGACCGCGTTCGGGGCCGATCGGCCCGGCATCGTGGCCGCCGCCACCAAGGTGTTCGTGGATCGCGGGTGCAACATCGAGGACACCTCGATGACCATCCTGCGCGGCCACTTCGCCATGATGCTCGTCGTCGACGCGCCCGCGGGCCTCACGCCCGGCGAGCTCGAGCGTGCGCTGGCGGAGCCCGCGGGCGAGCTCGATCTGGTCGTGGCCGTGCGCGCCCTCGACGACGAGGTACCGGTCTCGCCGCCCGGCGACACCTGGACGGTCTCGGTCTACGGGGTCGACCGGCCCGGCATCGTGCACCGCATCTCCGGCCTCCTCGCCGACCAGACCGTCAACATCGTCGACCTCACGACCCGTGTGATCGGCGACGCGGCGCGTCCTGCGTACGCCATGTTGCTCGAGGTGACCGTGCCCCCGGAGCTCGACGTCGAGGAGCTCGGCGGGCGGCTGCGCGACCTGGCGCGTTCGCTCGGTGTCGAGTGCACCCTGCACCCGTCCGATGCCGACATCCTCTGATCGGAGCAAGGTCTACCGCTGACGGGGCGGGTCACCGTACGCTGAGCACGTGCCGTTCCCGCGCAAGCTGCTCAACGACAACGAGGACGTGATCCTCGACCTCCGACCGCACTGGTGGTTCCTCTCGGGTCCGGTCACCGCCGTGGTGCTGACCGTGGCGCTCACGATCTTCGTGGCCGCGATCGGCGCGCCCGGCCTGCTCCTCGTCGCCGCCCTCGCCCTCGTGCTCGTCACCCTCGTCTGGCTCCTGCTGCGCTTCCTCCGCTGGACCACCACCAACTTCGTGGTCACCACCGACCGGCTCGTCTTCCGCTCGGGCGTGCTGTCGAAGCAGGGTCGTGAGATCCCGCTCGAGCGGGTGAACGACATCACGTTCCACGCGTCGTTGTTCGAGCGGGTGATCGGTGCCGGCGACCTCGTGATCGAGTCGGCGGGGGAGCGGGGCCAGCAGATGTTCACCGACATCCCGCACCCGATGCAGGTGCAGAACGAGGTCTACCGCCAGATCGAGGCGGCGCAGCAGCGCAACGCCGACCGCATGGCCGGTCGGCGCGAGCTCTCCGTGCCCGAGCAGCTGGAGAAGCTCGACGAGCTGCGCCAGCGGGGAGTGATCTCGCAGGCCGAGTTCGACACCAAGAAGTCCCAGCTGCTCGATCGCATGTAGCGGTTCAGTGCGCGTCGGCCCCGACGGTTCCTCGCTGCACCGGACGCATTCCCTGCCGCGCGCCTGCCCGAGTCCGCTCGCCGCGCCGACCTTCGTCGCGTTGGCCGCGGTTGCCCTCGCGGTCGCGGGCTGCGGTGGCCAACGGCCGGTGGCCGTCCGGGGCGACGGGCAGGCCACGTCGTTGCGGGTGGTGGTACGCCCGGCGCCGGGCGCCACGCCCCGCCGGGCGACGCTCACGTGCGACGGATCGCCTGCCGCCACCGGTTTCATCGCCGACTCGCGCGCCGCGTGCGATCTGGTGACCGTCGACGCCAAGGCGCGGGCGAGGCTGGTGTCGGGCGCTCCCGCGCACCAGGTCTGCACCCAGCTCTACGGTGGCCCGCAGCGGGCGGACGTGACCGGGCGCATCACGGGTCGGCCCGTCGACGTCACCGTGACCCGCGCCGACGGCTGCGGCGTGGCCGACTGGTCACTGCTCCAGCCGCTGTTGGGACCACCAGGCTAGCGCTCGACACGTGCGCCGCCGGCCGCGCGCACGCGCCGGCCGTCGACCGCGGCGCCCGCGTGCACGAGCGCGACCGCGCAGCCGCCGAAGCCCGCGCCCGTGAGGCGCGCCCCGATCACACCGGGCGTACGCGTCAGCCGCGCCACGAGCGCGTCGAGCTCGGGTGTCGACACCTCGAAGTCGTCCCGCAGGCTGGCGTGGCTCGCGGTCATCGCCTCGCCGATCGTCGCGAGATCCGCACCGGCGAAGGCTTCGGCGACGGCGCAGACGCGTCGGTTCTCGCTCACGACGTGACGGGCGCGCCGGCGGAAGAGGGCGTCGTCGAGCCGGGCCACATCCGCGGGCGTCGCGTCGCGCAAGGGAATGCCGAGCGCCCGCTCCGCGGCCTCGCATTCCGAGCGCCTCCGCGCATATGCGCTCGTCACCAGCGCCCGCTGCACACCCGAGTGCGCGACCACCACCTCGACACCCGCGGGCAACGCGACCGGCTCGACGGTGAGCGTCGAGCAGTCGATGAGCAGGGCGTGTCCCGCAACCCCAGCCGCCGCGGCCAGCTGGTCCATCACGCCGCACGGGACGCCGCTCGCGATCTGCTCCGCCTCCTGACACGCCCGCGCCAGCTCGTGGGGTGAGCCGTCGAAGCCGAGCGCCAGGGCCACTGCCGCCTCCAGCGCCGCGCTCGAGGACAGGCCGGCGCCGATCGGCAGCGTGGTGTGGACGGTGCCCACGAAGCCCGTCATCGGTCGGAGCACGGAGACGACGCCGGCGACATAGCGCGCCCAGGGCGGCTCGATCGCCGCGGGATCGGTGACGGTGAGGGGCACGACGGCATCGTCGGGCTCCTCCGCGGACGACAGCCGCACGTGCTCCCGCGACGACGCGGTGCCTTCCACGGTGGTGCCGAGGTCGACGGCCATCGGCAGCACGAGCCCACCGGTGTAGTCGGTGTGGTCACCCATCAGGTTCACCCGGCCGGGCGCGTACGCCTTCACGCCCGTCGCAGCTCCGCCGCGGCCTGGGCCGGGTCGACCGGGTTGAAGTAGACACCGCTGCCCAGCTCGCCCGCGGCGACGAAGCGCGGGGTGCCCGCGGCCCGGTGGAGCGGCGCCACGTGGACGTGCACATGCGACGCGGGCCAGCGACGCCCGTCGGTGGGGCGCTGGTGCACCCACAGCATGTAGGGCATGGGCGCCGCGAAGAGACGGTCGAGACGGCCGAGCCCGTCGACGAGCACGGCCGCCATGCCGTCGCGCGACGCACCATCGAGGGCAGGCAGGTCGCCCAGATGGTCCACCGGCGCGACCGTCAGCTCGTAGGGCCAGCTCGCGGCGGGCGGCACCCATGCGCGCCAGTCGCCGGCGCGCGCGACGAGCTGCCCGCCCGGCTCGACGGCGCAGAGCGCGCACCGGTCTGTGTCGAGCTCGCGCCTCGGGACCTCGGGCACATCTTCGAACGCGTAGACCTGGCCGTGCGGGTGCGCGATCGTCGCTCCCACCTCGGGCCCGCGGTTCTCGAACACGAGCACGTACGCGACGTCGGGGCGGGAGCCGAGCTCCCGCGTGCGCTCGGCCCACAGGTCGATCACGCGCCGGGCGCCGTCGACGCCCAACGACGCGAACGTCGCCCGGTGGTCGGGCGAGTAGAGCACCACCTCGGCGCGTCCCGCGGCCAGTGGGGGCCACCGGTTGGTGAACCAGCGCACCCGGTAGGGCTCCGGCGCCTCGAGCCCGCCGGGGCAGAAGGGACAGGTGTCGGCCGGGAGGTTGGGCCGGTCCTGGCGCGGTCCCACGATCACGACCGGCGCGCCGGTCAGGGGGTCGACCCGCACCTCGCTCACGCCACAACGTAACGTCGGGTCGTGCCGCGCAACTCCGACGAAGACACGATCGTCGAGGACGAGATCCTCATGGAGGCGCTCGCCGCCGGGTCCGAGGAAGCGATGGGTGTCGTGTACGACCGCCTGGCGCCCGGGATCCACGCGCAGGCCGTGCGCCTCGTGGGAGCCGCGTCGGCGGACGACGTCGTGCAGGACACCTTCGAGCGGGTGTGGCGCAACGCGGGCCGCTTCGACGCGCGGCGCGGCACGCTCGAAGCCTGGGCCCACCGCATCGCGCGCAACGTGGCGCTGGGCTTGCTGCGCCGCCGCACCACACCCGCGTCGACCGAGCGCATCGAACGGGCCGACGCAGCCGGGGGGCCGGCTGAGACCGCCGAGCGTCGCGACGTCCAGGCGGCCGTGCAGTCGGCGATCGGGGAGCTGTCGGGGGACCGCCGCGCGGTCGTCGAGCACGTGCTCGACGGCTTCACGCTCGTGCAGACCGCGGCGCGTCTCGGCGTGCCCGAGGGGACCGCGAAGAGCCGCGCCCGGGCAGCGTACGCCGAGCTGCGCAACGCGCTCGCGGCGCACAGGTGGGTCTGATGTCGCTCTCGCCCGAAACGAGGACCGCGGTGCTGCGCCGGTTCGTGACCGACCAGCGGGCCCGGCGGCGGCGGTCGCGCCTGGTGCTCGTGGGCGCGTTGATCGTCGTGGTGCTCGCGGCGGCGTTCGTCGTCTCCCGCACGCGCACGCACCCGTCCGAGGCACGCTCGGCCCGTTTCGTCGAGACGGTGAGCTACGGCCACCGCGGCCATCTCCGCATCGCGCAGACCGGTGACCTCGACGTGATCGTCTACGACTCGAACCGCGTCGTCTCGTGGATCATGGCCTACGGGCACGCCCGCACGGGCGCCCGCCTGTGCCTGTCGGGCAATGGTGTCGCTCCCGCCTGCTTCGGCGCGCTCGCGCCGGGTGAGGCCGGCACCGTCAACCTGTCGTGGTCGGGGCGTCGCGATCTCGCGGTTTACGACACCGTTTCGTTGCGCACGGCAGGCGGCTCGGTGATCGGGCGAGCCCGTCTGGTCCGGCGCACGGGGTGAGCCGCGCGGCGTCGGACTAGCGTCCGCCTCCATGGCGACCGTGCACACCGTCACCGGCCCGGTTGACGCGGCCGAGCTCGGACCAACGCTCGTGCACGAGCACATCCGCGTCGCCTATCCGGGCGACGAGCTCGACCCCACCGGTCATTGGGACCGCGCCGCGTGCGTCGAGACCGCGGTCGAGCGCATGGCCGGACTGGCCGAGCACGGCGTGCGCACCTTCGTCGACCCGTGTCCGATCGACCTGGGTCGTGACCCCGAGCTGATGGCCGAGGTGGCCGAGCGTTCCGGCATGCAGATCGTCTGCACCACGGGCTTCTACCACCAGGGAATCGGGATCCCCTATTACTGGCGGGTCCGCTCGGCCGAGGAGGTCGCGGAGCTCTACCTCCACGAGATCCGCAACGGGATCGGCTCGACGGGCATCAGGCCGGGCGCCATCAAGATCGCCTCGAACGATCCGCCCGGCGAGCACGACCGCAAGGTGATCGCGGCGGCGGCGATGGCGGCGGTCGAGTCGGGTCTCGCGATCATCAGCCACTGCGAGAACTCCATCGGTGGCGACGTGCAGCAGGACATCCTGGCCGAGCACGGCGTCGACCTGGGCCGGTGTCTCATCGGCCACCAGGGCCAGGCACGCGACTCCGCCGGCCACGTCGCGATCGCCGAGCGCGGGTCGTTCGTGGGGTTCGATCGCATCGGCATCGAGTTGCTCGTTCCCGACGACCGGCAGGCCGACCTCGTCGTCGCCCTCATCCAGGCCGGTCACGCCGACCGCGTGTGCCTCAGCCAGGACCACGGCTGCTGCCTCCGGTCACCACGCCTCCCGTACGCGGTTCCCGAGGAGTTGCTGCAGGCGGTGCTGCCGATGGTGCTCGACCAGCTCTACCGCCGCACCCACACGTACATGTTCACCGACTTCTGGCCGAGGCTCGAGGCGCGGGGTGTCGAGCGCGCCACGTGGACCTCGATGCTCGTCGACAACCCACGCCGCCTGTTCGGAGGATGAAGCCATGACTGCCGTATCCGAGACGACCATCGTCGAGCACCCGCTCGAGCCGTTGACGGTCGAGGAGATCTCTGCCACTGCTGCGATCCTGCGCGCGAGCGGGCACGTCGGCGACCGGGCCCATTTCGCCGCCATCACCCTGCACGAGCCGGTCAAGGAGGTCGTGCGCGACTTCGCGCCGGGCGACACCGTCGAGCGCGAGGCGGGCGCGCTGGTGGTCGACCACGCCACCGGCGGCACGTACGAAGCGGTCGTGTCACTCACGCGCCGCGAGGTCGTGTCGTGGGTGCGCTCCGACGACCAGGCCATGAACCTGCTGGGCGAGATGATGGGCGCGATCGAGCTGACCAAGGCCGACCCCCGTTACGTCGACGCGCTGGCCAAGCGGGGCATCACCGACCTCGACAGCCTCCAGCTCGACCCCTGGCCGGCAGGCAACTTCGGCATCGAGGGCGAGCGCGACCGGCGGCTGGTCCGCGTCATCTCCTACGTGCGTGACAACCCGGCGGACAACGGCTACGCGCATCCGATCGAGGGCGTGGTCGCCACCGTCGACGTCCAGCACGGCGAGGTGGTCTCGGTCGAGGACCACGGTGTGGTGCCGGTGCCGAAGGCGCACGGCAACTACGACGCCGCGAGCGTGGGCGCGCTGCGCACCGACCTGAAGCCGCTCGACATCGTGCAGGCCGAGGGGCCGAGCTTCGAGGTGACGGGCAACGAGGTGCACTGGCAGAAGTGGCGCTTCCGCGTGTCGATGCACCCGCTCGACGGGCTCGTGCTCCACACCGTCGGTTACGAGGACCAGGGCCGGGTGCGTCCCATCCTGCACCGCGCCGCGCTCAGCGAGATGGTCGTGCCCTACGGCGAGGCCGCGCTCGGGCACCGTTGGAAGAACGCCTTCGACTCCGGCGAGCTGGGCCTCGGCCGCTTCCCGTTCGTGAACTCGCTCGAGCTCGGGTGCGACTGCCTCGGCACCATCCACTACTTCGACGCCGCGGTCGCCGACGAGGAGGGCGAGGGCCAGGCGGTCCCGAACGCCATCTGCATGCACGAGGAGGACTACGGGATCCTCTGGAAGCACTTCGACATGCACACCTTCACCACCGAGGTGCGCCGGTCGCGGCGCCTGGTCGTGAGCTCCATCCACACCGTCGGCAACTACGAGTACGGCTTCTTCTGGTACTTCTACCTCGACGGCACCAAGCAGCTCGAGGTGAAGCTCACCGGCATCCTCCAGACGATGGCGGTCGCACCGGGTGAGGAGCCCGCCCACGGCTCGCTCGTCGCACCGCAGTTGGCTGCGCCCCACCACCAGCACCTGTTCAACTTCCGGCTCGACTTCGACGTCGACGGGCCGGAGAACTCGGTCTACGAGACCGAGGTCACCGGGCTACCGCCGGGCCCCGACAACCCCTACGGCAACGCGACGGTGTCGTCCGCGCGTCTGTTGGCGCGTGAATCAGAGGCCCAACGCGTCGTCGACCCCGCGCGCGGCCGCGGGTGGATGATCGTGAACCCGGGTCGTCGCAACGCGGTGGGTCGTCCGGTTGCGTACCGGCTCATGCCCGGCAACACGCCCACGATGCTCGCCGACGAGAGCTCGGCGGTCGCGCGACGGGCGGGGTTCGCCCGCAACAACCTGTGGGTGACGCCCTACGCGCCGGACGAGCGGCGCGCCGCGGGGTATCCCAACCTCCACGCGGGGGGTGCCGGCCTTCCCGAGTGGACGGCCGCCGACCGCCCGATCGAGAACACCGACGTGGTGGTCTGGTACACGTTCGGCGTCAACCATGTCGCCCGGCCCGAGGACTGGCCGGTCATGCCGGTCGAGTACGCCGGGTTCACCCTCCAGCCCTTCGGGTTCTTCGACCGCAACCCCGCGCTCGACGTGCCGCCGTCGCACCAGCACTGACCGCGTCGGCCAAAGCCGCCGTTCTTGACGTACTCAGCCGTCGTGCGGACGGCCACGTACGACAAGAAGAGCGGTGCTCTACTCGACGACGTCCGCCGCGGGCACGTGGAACGGTCCCCACTCGAACGCGGGCAGGTAGGGCTCGGGGTCACCGTCCCAGTTCAGCTGTCGCAGCTGCGACGTGCTGCGCCGGCCGGTCAGCGCCCGCAGCAGCTCGAAGCGGTCGCCCGACACCGAGGCGACCGGCCGGGCCCCCTCCGCGGTCCACTCACGGTCACCGGCGCGCAAGGAGAGCGCGGGCACGCCGCGATCGGCCAGGGCCATCACGAAGTTCGGCGCCGTGAACGCGAGCCCGATGTCGATGGCGTCGGAATCGCGGGCGCCGGGCCTCGCTAGCGCGCCGCGCAGGTCGTGCTCGTGCGTCGCGAGGTCCGTGACGAGCTGCCTCGCCGGCTCCGGGAACGCGTGCAACATCGCCTCGACCTGGGGCCCGACCTCGTCCCACTCGGCCACGAGCTGCGACACGGGCAAGGGCCGGCGGGCGTCGACCTGGGCGGCGGTCCACGGATCGGTCGCGACGCCCTCGATGTTCCCGGCCACGATGTCGCTGCAGATCCCGGTGAGGTGGGCAACGACGTCCTTCACCGTCCACGCCGGGCAGCCGGGCACGATGGTGGCGGCCTCCTGCTCGTCGAGATCTTCGACGAGCCGAGTGATACGGGCGCGGCCGCCGGCGTACGCGGCCGCGATCTCCGTCATCGACGTCACCGCCGTCACGGTAGCTCCGTCATCGGCAGTTGGTAGCGTCGACGAGATGGGACCGCTGCAGGGCCTTCGGGTGATCGAGATGGCGGGCATCGGGCCGGGCCCGTTCACCGCCATGATGCTGGCCGACATGGGTGCCGACGTGGTGCGCGTCGACCGTCCCGGACCCGGTGCGGGCGACCCCGCGCGCGACGTGCTGAACCGTGGCCGTCGCTCGGTGGCCGTGGACCTCAAGCACCCCGACGGCGTCGCCACCGTGCTCCGACTCGTCGAGCAGGCCGACGCGCTCATCGAAGGGTTCCGGCCGGGGGTCATGGAACGCCTGGGCCTCGGGCCCGACGAGTGCCTCGCCCGCAACCCCCGACTCGTCTTCGGGCGCATGACGGGCTGGGGCCAGGACGGGCCGTTGGCGCAGGCCGCGGGCCACGACATCAACTACATCGCGCTGGCCGGCGCGCTGAACAGCTTCGCCCGCAAGGGCGAGCGCCCCGTGCCTCCACTGAACATGGTGGGCGACTTCGGTGGCGGGGGCATGCTCCTCGCGTTCGGTGTGGCGTGCGCGCTCGTCGAGGCGGGGCGGTCGGGGCAGGGGCAGGTCGTCGACGCGGCCATGGTCGACGGCACCGCGGTGCTGATGACGATGATCCACGCGTTCGTCGCGATGGGCCTGTGGGGTGAAGAGCCCGGCACCAACATCCTCGACACCGGCGCCCACTTCTACGACGTCTACGAGACCGCCGACGCCAAGTTCGTCGCGGTCGGGCCCATCGAGGCCAAGTTCTACGCGGAGCTGCTGCGTCTCGTCGGTTGGGAGCACGAGGACCTCCCCTGGCAGCTCGACCGCACGCAGTGGCCCACGATGAAGGAGCGCTTCGCGGAGCTGTTCCGCACGAAGACGCGCGACGAGTGGAGCGCGTTGCTCGAGGGAAGCGACGCGTGCTTCGCGCCGGTGCTCTCGCTCGCGGAGGCGCCCGCGCACCCGCACAACCGGGCGCGCGCCACGTTCCTCACGCGTGACGGCATTGTGCAGCCTGCGCCGGCTCCCCGCTTCAGCCGCACCTCCGCCGAGGTCCAGGGGCCACCGCCGAGACCGGGTGAGCACACCGACGATGTCCTCCTCGCGTGGGGCTTCGACGCCGACGACGTGGCCAAGCTGCGCGAAGCGGGAGCCGTGCACTGATGGCGACGCTGGTCAGCTTCCACGCCCATCCCGACGACGAGACCATCCCCACCGGCGGGTCGCTCGCGAAGGCGGCCGACGCGGGCCACCGGGTGGTCATCGTGTTCGCCACGCGCGGCGAGCACGGCGAGGTGGACGACGGCTTCCTCGACGAGGGCGAGGAGCTGTGGCAGCGGCGCGAGCAGGAATGTCTCCGTGCGGCCGAGGTGCTCGGGGCGGCCCGCGTCGAGTTCCTCGGGTTCGTCGACTCCGGGATGATGGGCACGCCCGAGAACGACGCGCCGGGCTCGTTCTGGCGGGCCGACGTCGACGAAGCGGCGAAGCGGCTGGGCGCCATCCTCGACGAGGAGCAGGCCGACGTGCTCACCGTCTACGACGAGCACGGCGGGTACGGCCATCCCGACCACATCCAGGTCCACCGCGTCGGAGTGCGCGCGTCCGAACTCGCCGGCACACGGCGCGTCTACGAAGCCACCGCGAACCGCGACGCGATCGTGCGGGGCCTGCTCGAGGCTCGATCCGCCGGCATGGAGATGCCCGGCGACCTCGATCCCGACGCGATGGACGACTTCGGTGTGGGTGAGGACCAGATCACCACCGAGGTCGACGTCACCGACTACCTCGACCGCAAGCGGGCGGCGATGGCCGCCCACGCCAGTCAGATCTCCGAGTCGTCGTTCTTCCTCGCCATGCCGTCCGAGTTCTTCGCGCGCGCCTTCGGCACCGAGTGGTTCATCCGCCGCGGCGCACCCGCCGGCATCCACGAGCACGGTCTGCTCGACGACCTCGATTGAGCGAGCACCGAAGCGCAGCGGAGGCGCGCAGCTCCCATGTGACGAGCGAGCACCGCGCCTCTCAGAAGCCGAGCGCAGCGGAGGCGCGTAGCTCCCATGTGACGAGCGAGCACCGCGCCTCTCAGAAGCCGAGCGCAGCGGAGGCGCGCAGCTGAGCCGGCTGGTCCTCGTGCGGCACGGTCGCGCTGCCGCCGCGTGGGACGCGGATGCCGACCCCGCGCTCGACGCTGACGGCCGGGAACAGGCAGCGGCCATGGCCGCGGCCCTCGCGCCCGACGGGCCTCTCCCGGTCGTCGTCTCGCCGATGCGACGCACGCGCGAGACAGCCGCCGCGCTCGAGCGGGTGTGGGGCGTCGTGGCCGACGTCGAGCCCGCCGTCGGCGAGATCCGGGCGCCGGTCGACGACCTCCCCGGGCGCGGGGCGTGGCTCCGGAGCATCTACGCGGGGCGATGGGCCGAGCAGGACGACGCGTTGCTGCGCTGGCGCGCCCAGTTGCTCGCCGCCATCGGCGCGCTCGACGTCGCAACCGTCGTGGTCACCCACTTCTTCGGCATCAACGCGGCCGTCGGCGCCGCCTCCGGTGACGACCGCCTCGTGTGCTTCCGCCCCGACAATTGCTCGCGGACCGTGCTCGAGAACGACGGGGGGCGGCTGCGTCTCGTGCAACTGGGCGCCGAAGGCGCCACGGCCGTCCTCTGAGCATCGCGTAGGGTCCGACGCCGAATGATCGTGCCGCTCACGCCCCTCGACTTCCTCGAGCGGGCCCGCCGCCTGTTCGGTCCGCTCGAGGCCGTCGTCGACGGCGAGCGGCGGTACACCTACGGCGATCTCGCGGCACGCGCCCACCGCCTCGCGCACGTGCTGCGGAGCGAGCTGGGTTGTGGCCCCGGCGACCGGGTCGCGTACCTGTGCGACAACACGGTGGAGATGCTCGAGGCGTACTACGGGGTGGTGCTCGCCGGCTGCGTGCTCACGCCGCTCAACGTGCGCATGGCGGCGGCCGAGCTCGCCTTCGTGCTCGACGACTGCGAGGCGGCACTGCTCGTCGTGCACCCCAGGTTCGCGGCGCTCGCGGAAGCGCTCCCGTCCCGGACGCGCCTCGACGTCGGCCCCGATTACGAGGCCGCGCTCGTCGCCGCGCCCGGGGCGCGCTTCGACCCGGGGCCGATCGACGAGGACGCGGTCTGCGAGCTCTTCTACACGAGCGGGTCGACGGGCGACCCCAAGGGCGCCATGCTCACGCATCGGGCGCTGGCCACCCACGCGATCGACAGCGCGCTGTCGATGGGGGGCAACCACCGCGACGTCGTGCTGCACACGATCCCGCTGTTCCACGTGAACGGTTGGGGTACCCCGCACTGGGTGACGGTGCTCGGCGGCCGCCACGTGATGCTCGAGCGCTTCGACGCCAGCGAGGTGCTGCGGCTCATCGCGGCCGAGCGCGTCACCCGGCTCCACCTCGTGCCGACCATGGCCGTCGCGCTGCTCGAGTGCCCGGCGCGCGCGCACCACGACACCTCCTCGCTCGTCCAGGTCACGGTGGGCGGGGCCGCGGCGGGCCCCGAGCTCCTCGCGGCGCTCGAGGACGCGCTCGGGTGCGAGGTCATCAGCGGTTACGGGCTCACCGAGGCTTCGCCGCAGCTGACCAAGGCCAACACGACACGGGCGCACGACGGGTTGTCCCTGGGGGAGCGACGCGCCCGCCGGGCGTCGACCGGTCATCCCAACATCGGTGTCGACCTGCGCGTGCTCGACGACCGCGATCGGGAGGTGGCGGACGACGGAGTGACGGTGGGGGAGGTGTGCGTGCGCTCCAACCACGTGATGGCGGGTTACTGGCGCAGGCCGGACGAGACGGCCGAGGCGTTGCGCGGTGGCTGGCTCCGCACAGGCGACCTCGCGACCGTCGACGCCGAGGGTTATGTCACCATCGTCGACCGGCGGAAGGACATCATCGTGTCCGGCGGCGAGAACATCTCGTCGGTCCAGGTGGAGAAGGCCCTGTCGGCGCACCCGGCCGTGCTCGAAGCGGCGGTCGTGGCCCAGCCCGACCCGCGGTGGGGCGAGGTACCGCATGCGTACGTCGTCGTCCGCGGCGGCGCGTCCGTCGACGAGCAGGAGTTGATCGAGTGGGTGCGCGGGCGGCTCGCCCACTTCAAGGCACCGAAGGTCGTCGACTTCGTCTCCGAGCTGCCCAAGAGCGGCACGGGCAAGATCCTGAAGACCGCGTTGCGAAAGCGAGGAGAAGCGTGACGTCTCCGGAGTGGACCCACACCTCTGCCGCGCAGCAGGTCCGGTTCGGTCGGGGACGGGTTACCGGTGTGGGCAAGCTCGTGCACGAGATCGGCAGCCGGCGCGTCCTGCTCGTGACGACGGCAGGCCGCCTCGACTCCGACGACGGCCACCGCATCGTCAAGGCGCTGGGACGCGCGCTGGTGTCGACCTACGCGGGTGCACGTTCGCACGTCCCGACCGGCGTGGTCGAGGAGGCGATGCGGCAGTCGCGACGCGACGGCGTCGACAGCGTGGTGTCCTTCGGAGGCGGGTCCTGCGCAGACCTGGGAAAGGCGGTGTGCTACTTCACCGAGCAGGAGCAGGGCACGCCCGGCTCGTCCTACCTCGACCGGCCGGCGTTGCTGCACGTCTCGATCCCGACGACGTACTCCGGAGCCGAGCTCACGCCGTTCTTCGGTATGACCGACGAGCACACGCGTCGCAAGGCGGACGCGGGTGGCCCGACGGTGGCGCCGATCGCCACGATCCACGACCCCGAGCTGACGCTCTCCACGCCGGCGCGCGTGAGCGCCGAGACCGGGATGAGCGCGCTCGCCCACTGTGTGGAGTGCGCGTACTCACCCCGGCGCACGCCCGAGGCAGAGGCGATCGCGCTGGCGGGCGTGGAGCGCATCGCCGAGGCCCTTCCCGCGGTGGTTGACGATCCCGCCGACATCGACGCCCGCACGCGGATGCTGGCCGGAGCGGTGCTCGGCGGGCGCTGCCTGCTGAACGCGTCGATGGGCGTCCAGCAACGGCTGGCGCAGCTGCTCGGGGGCCGCGCCGGCATCCCGCACGGGCTGGCCAACGCCGTGATCCTGCCGCACGCGATCCGCCTCAGCCTCGACACCCTGCCGCGCGAGCTCGCGACGGTGGGTGCCGCGCTGGGGGACGCCGCCGACCCGGCCGGCGCGGTGGAGGCGTTGCTGGGCCGGCTGGGCCTGCCCACGCGGCTGTCCGACTGTGGCGTCGACGACGACGACATCGAGGCGGTGGCCCGCCAGGCGGAGTCCGGCCCCGACGTCGCGCACGACCCCCGTCCCGTCTCCGAGGCCGACGCCCGCGCCATCCTCGAGAGCGCTTTCTAAGGCCGGGCGTTCTGCGCGGGAGAGCGCGCCTAGCCTGGGGCCATGAGCGAACCTGTCGAAAGCCCGCGGTGGCGGGGCATCAACCACCTGGCCATGGTCACCCCCGACATGGACTCGACCGTCCGCTTCTACCACGGTGTGCTCGGTATGCGGCTGGTGTCGACCGTGCTGGCCGGGCCCATGCGCCACTACTTCTTCGAGCTCGGGCCGGAGAACACCATCGCCTTCTTCGAGTGGAAGGGGGCGTCGACCTTCGCCAAGCCGGCGGGTATGCCCAGCTCCCGGCCGATGCAGTTCGACCACCTCTCGTTCAACCTCCCCGACGAGGAGGCGCTGCACGCGATGCGTCGGCGGTTGATCGCGCACGGGTGCGAGGTCACCGAGGTCGTCGACCACTCCATCGTGCGCTCGATCTACTTCACCGATCCCAACGGCATCGCCCTGGAGGCGTCGTGGTGGGCGATCGACGCGACCGGCCGCCCCGCGGACTATGGCGACAAGCGGCTGTTCTCCGACCCCGATCCGGTCGCGGCCGTGAAGGAGCTGCGTGACACGGGCGAGCTGGTGTGGATGCCGACGACCACGCTCACCGGCGACGAGGTTGCTGACCCCGTCTGATCGTTCGCGACACTGGCGACGGCGACACTGACCACGATGATCGACGTGCTCGACACCCTCACCGGACCGGGCGGCCCCTTCGAGGTCGTCACCGACGACGTGCGGGGCGTCCCGTTGCAGGTCTACAAGAGCCGGCTCGGATCGATGCGCGAGCTGGTCGACATGTCGAACGGCCGCGGCGACGCGGACTTCGTGGTCCAGGACGACCGCCGCCTGAGCTACCGCGAGCACAACGCCCGGGTACGGGCCACCGCCTCGGGCCTGGCGGCCCGGGGCGTGCAGCGGGGCGACCGCGTCGCGCTGCTGTCTGCGAACAACCCCGAATGGGTGGTGGCGTTCTGGGCATGCGCCGCCGCCAGCGCGATCTGTGTGCCGCTGAACGCGTGGTGGAGGGCGGAGGAGCTGCAGTTCGCGCTGGAGGACTCCGGCAGCCGGGTGCTGATCTGCGACGAGCGCCGGTGGGAGCTCGTGAAGCACCTTCCTGATGTGCTCCCCGCGCTCGAGCAGGTCTACGTCATCGGAACCGACACACCTGCCGCCGGCGCGGCACCGTTCACCGAGCTGGAGGCCGGTGGCGATCCTGGCGGCTTCCCTTCTGTCGACGTCGACGAGGACGACATCGCGGGCATCTTCTACACCTCGGGCACGACCGGGAAGCCCAAGGGCGCGACCATCACCCACCGCCAGACGCTCGCCAACCTGCAGAACCTCTTCCTGCTGGGCACCGTCCAGGTGATGCAGGGCTCCGCCCCACCGGCCGAGCTGTCCGGCAGGGCCCAGGCTGCGTCGCTGCTGATCGTGCCGCTGTTCCACACGACCGGGTGCCACTCCACCATGGTTCTCAACTACGCGTCGGGCGGGAAGCTCGTGCTGATGCCGCCCGGCCGCTTCGATCCCGACGCCGCCATGCGCCTGATCCAGGACGAGCGGGTCACGAGCATCGGCGGGGTGCCGACCGTGATGTGGCGACTCCTCGAGTCACCCGACTTCGGCTCCTACGACCTGTCGTCGGTGACCCGCATCTCCTACGGTGGCGCACCGTCGGGTGCGGAGCTGGTCGAGCGCATCACCGAGGCGTTCCCCAACGTGAAGGCGGGGCTCTCCACCGC
This sequence comes from Actinomycetota bacterium, assembly GCA_005888325.1. NCBI lineage: Bacteria > Bacillati > Actinomycetota > Actinomycetota bacterium. Next base: position 89,580 of record VAWU01000068.1, on the reverse strand, counting down.
TTACGGCCTGACCGAGACGGCGTCGGTCGCGACTGCGATCGGCGGCGACGACTATGTCGCCCACCCCGGCTCGGCGGGACGGGCGGTGCCGACGGTCGAGCTGCGCATCGTGGGCCCCGACGGCGACGACCTGTCGCACGGCGAGACGGGTGAGGTCTGGATCAAGGGCCCGACCGTCTCGAGCCACGGGTACTGGAACCGGCCCGATGCCAACGCGGAGTCCTTCACCGACGGTTGGTTCCACACGGGTGACCTGGGCCGGCTCGATGCCGAGGGCTATCTCTACATCGTCGACCGGGCCAAGGACATGGTGATCCGCGGGGGCGAGAACATCTACTCCGTCGAGATCGAGAACGTGCTCTACGAGCACCCCGACGTGATCGACGCGGCCGTGGTCGGTGTCCCGCACAAGACGCTCGGTGAGGAGGTGAAGGCCGTGGTCCAGCTCAAGCCGGGCTCGACGACGAGCGCCGCCGACCTCCAGCGCTTCTGCGCCGAGCACCTGGCGGCCTACAAGGTGCCGGCCCACCTCGACCTGGTCACCCGGCCCCTGCCCCGGAACCCGGCCGGCAAGATCCTCAAGCAGGCCCTCCGAGGCACGACGACCTCGTTCGGGGTCGAGGACGCTTCCGACTCGGCCCTCTGAGGAAGCGAGGAGGACGGAGGGCCCCGGCGCTCGGGGTCAACGCGATCGACCACCCCGGCGTCTGTCGCGGTGATGATGCAGGCCATGGTCGATGCGGACGCGGTGGCAGCCGAGGGTCTGGTCGCCCTCTACCGGGAGCACTACGCCTCACTGGTGCGCCTGGCCTCCCTCTTACTGCACGATGTCGCGGCCGCGGAGGACATCACCCAGGACGCCTTCGCCAAGGTGCACGTCGGGTGGGGACGCATCCGCGATCCCGAGAAGGCGCTCGCCTACGTGCGGAGCGCGGTGCTCAACGGCGCCCGCTCGCGGATGCGCCACCTGCACGTCGTCGACCGCCACCGGCCCGAGCCGGGCCGCGACACGCAGTCGGCCGAGGCGACCGCGCTCTCGGGGGAGGAGCACCGCGAGGTGATCGCCGCTCTGCGCGCCCTCCCGGTGCGCCAGCGCGAGTGCCTCGCGCTGCGCTACTACCTCGGCCTCTCGGAGGCGGAGATCGCCGAGACGCTCGGGATCTCGGCCGGCTCCGTGAAGACCCACACCCACCGCGGCATCGCCGCGCTCGAGAAGAGATTGGAGGCGACGGCATGACCGACGAGGAGCGTCTCGAGCAGGCGATGCACGCGTACGCCTCGACGGTGACGCCGACGCCCGACTGGGACGACGTCGAGCAGCGCGCCGAGGCGATCCGGCGCACTCGGATGCGCCGCCGGGCCGGGCTCGCCGCGCTCGGGCTCGCCGCCGCAGCCGTGGTGGTCGTTGCCCTGATCCCGGTGCTGGGGGGTGACGACACGACGACGGTTGCGGTGACCGCGCCGAGCACGACGACCAGAGAGGCCACCCCGACCACGCCGACGACATCGCCGGCGACCACGTTGCCGATCCCGCCCGCGCGGCCCCCGAACGCGATCTGGCCCTTCCCGGGTGGGACGACCTTCAGCGACCCGGGCGCGGTCGCCGTGTCGTTCGCGCGTTACTACCTCCGCATGCCGGATCCCACCGTCGAGTCGACCGCACTGAGCGCCCGGGTGGTGGAGATCCGAGCCCGGCGCGATCGTCCGGCCGTCACGTCGGTCACGGTGGAGGAATCGGGTGGCGACTGGTTCGTCACCGGCGCCCGCACCAAGAACATCGACCTCGCCACCCCCGAGCCCGGCAACCGCGTCACCTCTCCGATGAGGATCAGGGGAACCAGCACGGCCTTCGAGGCCCAGGTGAACTGGGAGGTCCGGGAGGAGAGCGCGGGCCCGGGCCGCAAGCTCGGCGAGGGGTTCTTCATGGGCGGCTCCAACGGCCAGTTCGGTCCCTTCGACGCCTCGTTGACGTTCGCGCCACCCAGCCGATCGGCCGGCGCCATCGTGCTCTTCACCCGCTCCGCGGAGGACGGGGCGGTGAGCGAGGCCACGGTCGTCCCGGTGACGTTCGGGTAGCATCGGGCCATGCGAAAGACCCTTCCTGTCGAGGACCTGGCGCGCGACTCGCGCTTCGTCAAGATCAACATCGAGGAGGTCATCTTCGACCCCCGGGGCGCGGGCAGACGCCAGGATCGCCGTACCGGCTTCAACCCCGAGGACCCCGATTCACCCGACGGCGCGCGGGGCCTCATGCACGGCATCTTCGTGGGCGAGATCCAGGCCCTCGAGGGCGCGGGCCGCACGTGCTGGGACTTCGACACGGGCAGCGGTCGCAACGAGGCGCCGTTCGAGCTGAAGCTCGACATGGCGCGCCAGTGCTGGGACGAGGCCCGTCACGTCGAGATCTCGGTGAAGCTCACCGAGCACATGGGCACCGAGATCGGCGAGTTCGCCGAGCAGACGCTGCTCTACCAGGCGGCGTGCAATCCCGACCCGGTGCTGCGCCTCACCGGTGTCAACCGCGCGCTCGAGGGTCTCGCCATCGACGTGTTCAACACCATGCGCGACTTCGGCACGCTCACCGGCGACCCCATCCTCGAGTTCTGCGAGGACTGGATGCTCGCCGACGAGGTCACCCACGTGAAGATGGGCTCCGACTGGCTGCGCCGCATCACCGCGAACGACAAGGAGCGTCAGCAGGAGGCGCTCGAGTTCCAGCGCACCATCGACAAGCTGTTCAGCTTCGGTGGCTTCCGCGGCGAGTCCGAGGACAACCCGGTGCACCTCGCCCGCCGCTTCCGCCAGATGGCCGGCTTCACCGAGGACGAGATCACCGAGCTCGTCGATGTGGCGGCCGAGGCTCACACCGAGGCGCTCGCCCGGTCGGAGGCCGCGGCCACCGCAAGCGGGGCCTGACTTCCTGCTCGCCAGCCTCCTCGCCATCCACGAGGGCTGGGCGTGGGTGGTGATCATCGGAAACGGCCTCGCGGGCGTGTGGGCGCTCGCCGCCGATCGCTACGAGTCGCTGCGCACGCGTGCGCTGTGGTGGTTCACGGTGTTCGTCGAGTTCGCCATCTTCGTGCAGGTCGCGCTGGGGGTCGGCATGGTCGCGGGCCAGAAGCTCAAGGCTCCGCAGTTCCACATGTTCTACGGGTTCGTCGCCATCATCGCCGTCGGCATCGCGTACTCCTACCGCCAGTCCGAGTGGGTGCGTCTCCACGTGTTCGCCTTCTACGGCGGCGTCGGCCTCTTCCTGATGGGCCTCGGCATCCGCGCCCTGCTCGTCGGAAAGACGTGAGATGACCGCGCAGAAGATCCGGCTGGTGGTGCTGTACGGCGGGCGCTCGGCCGAGCACGAGGTCTCCTGCGTCACCGCCGTGCACGTCCTCGAGGCGCTCGACCCCGACCGTTACGACGTCGTCCCCATCGGGATCACCGCCGAGGGCCGCTGGCTGCTCGACGAGGCGACGATCGCGGCGCTGAAGGGGGGTGCGGGTGGCCTGCCGCGCGCCCTCGAGGCCGCAGGTCGCGAGGTCTCGCCGTTCTCGCCGGTCGCGCAGGCCAAAGGCGACGACGCGCCCATCGTGTTCCTCCCGCTGCTGCACGGTCCCTTCGGCGAGGACGGCACCGTGCAGGGCCTGCTCGAGGTGGCGGGCGTCCCCTATGTCGGCGCCGGGGTGCTCGGCTCGGCCCTCGCCATGGACAAGGCCAAGGCGAAGGAGGTGCTCGGCGCGCACGGCCTGCCGCAGGCCCGCTGGCTCGGCCTGCACGAGGACGAAGCCGGCCCGCGGCTGCGCGATCGCGTCGAGCGCGAGCTCGGTTGGCCGGTGTTCGTGAAGCCCGCCAACCTCGGCTCGTCGGTCGGCGTGTCGAAGGTCGCCGACGGCGAGGCCTTGGAGCGGGCCCTCGGGCTCGCGTTCTCCTACGACGAGTGGGTCGTGGTCGAGGAGGCCGTCGTCGGACGCGAGATCGAGGTCGCCGTGCTCGGCAACCGCGACCCCGAGGCGTCCGTGCCCGGCGAGGTCGTGCCGAGCCGCGAGTTCTACGACTACGAGGACAAGTACCTCGTCGACGGCGCCGGCCTCGTGGTGCCGGCTCCGCTCACACCCGCCGCCACCGCCGAAGTGCGCGCGCTCGCGATCGAGGTGTTCGCCGCACTGCGGGCCGAAGGGATGGCACGCGTCGACTTCTTCTACGAGGAGGACGGACGGGGCTTCCTCGTCAACGAAGCGAACACGATTCCCGGCTTCACGCCGATCTCGATGTACCCGAAGCTCTGGGAGGCGTCGGGGGTGCCCTACCCGAAGCTCGTCGACCGGCTCGTGGAGCTCGCGCTCGAGCGCCACGCGCGACGCGCCAACCGCATCGGGCGCGGCCGCGCTACAGGTGGACGACCGGGCAGGTGAGCGTGCGGGTGATGCCGTCGATGAGCTGGACCCGGCTCACGACCATCTTGCCGAGCTCGTCGACCGAGTCGGCTTCGGCCCGCACGATCACGTCGTAGGGGCCGGTGACGTCCTCCGCCGAGATCACGCCATCGATGCTTGCCACCTCCGACGCCACCTGAGCCGCCTTGCCCACCTCGGTCTGGATGAGCACGTACGCGCTGACCGCCATGCATGTCCTCCTGGGGGGAAGCGTCAGGCCACGATGGTAAGCGATGGATCTCGGCACGCGCCTCGTGGTGGTGGGGACGTCGGGCTCGGGCAAGACGACCATCGCCGCTCGCCTGGCAGCGCTCCTCGCCGTACCCCACGTCGAGCTCGACGCGCTCCAGCACGGGCCCAACTGGGAACAGGCCACCGAGGCCCAGTTGCGGGAACGGGCCGCGGCTGCGACCACCGGCGACGGGTGGGTGGTCGACGGCAACTACTCGGCGGTGCGCGACGTCGTGTGGCCGCGTGCGACCACGATCGTCTGGCTCGACTACGACCGCGGCGTGGTGATGCGGCGCGTGCTGCGGCGCTCCGTGGAGCGCGCCATCACGAGGCGTCCGCTGTGGAACGACAATCGCGAGCAGGCGCGCGAGTGGCTCGCGCCCGACCACCCCATCCGCTGGGCCTGGCGCACGCACGCCGACCGGCGGGTGCGCTACGAGGCGCTCGTCGACGCTCGCTGGGTGCGGTTGCGCTCGCCTTCGGAGGCGCGGCGGTGGCTGTCGCGGCTCGCTACCCGCTGAGGCGCGCTTCGAGCTTCTGCAGCTCGTCGCGCAGCTCGGCGGGAACGCGGTCGCCGAAGGTCTCGTAGAAGGCGACGATGTCGGGAAGCTCGTCGGCCCACTCGCCGGCGTCCACCCGCAGCAGCTCGACGAGGTCGTCGGCGGGGACGTCGAGCCCGTCGGTGTCGATCGCGCCCTTGGCCGGCACCCACCCGATCGGCGTCTCGTCCGCGTCGCCGCGGCCACTGGCCCGCTCGAAGACCCACTCGAGCACGCGGCTGTTCTCGCCGAACCCGGGCCACAGGAAGTGGCCGTCGTCGTCCTTGCGGAACCAGTTGACGTAGAAGATCTTCGGCAGCTTCGCCGGGTCGCTCGCGCGGCCGATCTTCAGCCAGTGGGCGAAGTAATCAGCCATGTTGTAGCCGCAGAACGGGAGCATGGCGAAGGGGTCGCGGCGCAGCCGGGTGGGCCCTTCGGCCGCCGCCGTCGTCTCCGAGCTCATGATCGAGCCGAGGAACACGCCGTGCTGCCAGTCGTAGGCCTGGTGGATCAACGGCACGACCGACGATCGGCGCCCTCCGAAGAGGATGGCGTCGATCGGCACGCCCTTCGGGTCCTGCCACTCGGGCGCGATCGCGGGGTCCTGCGCGGCCGGCGCGGTGAAGCGGGCGTTGGGGTGCGCGGCGGGGGTGCCCTTGTCGGGCGTCCACTCCTCGCCCTTCCAGTCGGTGGCGTGTGCCGGAGGCTCGGTGGTCATTCCCTCCCACCAGATGTCGCCGTCGTCGGTGAGCGCGGTGTTGGTGAAGATGCAGTTGCCGTCGAGCGTGAGGATGGCGTTGGGGTTCGTCTTCGTGCTCGTGCCCGGGGCCACGCCGAAGAACCCGGCCTCGGGGTTGATCGCGTAGAGGCGCCCGTCGGCCCCGAACTTCATCCAGCAGATGTCGTCGCCGACCGTCTCGACCTTCCAGCCCGGCAGCGTGGGGACGAGCATGGCCAGGTTGGTCTTGCCGCACGCCGACGGGAAGGCGCCGGTGACATAACGCGTCTCGCCCTCCGGTGACGTGAGCTTCACGATCAACATGTGCTCGGCCAGCCAGCCGTCGTCGCGGGCCATGACGGATGCGATGCGCAGCGCGAAGCACTTCTTGCCCAGCAGCGCGTTGCCGCCGTATCCGGACCCGAAGGACCAGATCTCACGCGTCTCGGGGAAGTGCACGATGTACTTGTTGTCGGCGTTGCACGGCCACGGCACGTCGGTCTGGCCGGGCTCGAGCGGCGCACCCAGCGAGTGCAGGCAGGGCACGAACGTGCCGTCGTCGCCGAGCACGTCGAGCGCGCCCTGGCCCATGCGGGTCATGATCCGCATCGACACCGCGACGTACGCCGAGTCGGTGAGCTGCACGCCGATGTGGGCGATCGGCGAGCCGAGCGGGCCCATGGAGAAAGGCACGACGTACATCGTGCGGCCCTTCATCGAGCCCCGGAACAGCCCGGTGAGCGTCTCTCTCATGTCCGCGGGGGACCGCCAGTTGTTGGTGGGGCCGGCATCGGCCTCGCGCTCCGAGCAGATGAAGGTTCGGTTCTCGACGCGAGCGACGTCGGCGGGATCGGAGTGGGCCCAGTAGCTGTTGGGCCGCTTGGCGTCGCTCAGCCGGGTGAAGGTGCCGTTGTCGACGAGCAGCTGGCAGAGCCGGTCGTACTCCTCGGCCGATCCGTCGCACCATTCCACGCGGTCGGGGCTGGTGAGCGCCGCGATCGTGTCGACCCACTGCACCAGCTTCTTGTTGGCCGTCGTGCCGCTCACTGGAAAGATCCTTTCGATTGCATCTCGGCGCTTCTCGTTCACCTCGTCCGGTTCAGCTCGTCGCGGGGAACTCCCGCGTGCCCAGGTCGACCTCGGAGCCCAGGCGCAGCCGGGTGGCCCGGCCGTCGGCGTCGAGGTCGAACACGACGCGCTGTCCCTGGCGCAGCATGCGGAACACCGAGCCGGTCAGCGCGTCGGCCGCCAGGTCGTACTCGACCCGGTCGAGGTCGCGCAGCAGCGTTCCCTCCTTGGTCCCCGGGTCGTACGACTTGATCACACCCTGCACGAAACCCCCGAAAAGCTCGCCTAAGGTCGGAACAGCCAACTTATCGGAGGCTTCCCTGACCGGCGAGTTCGCCCTCATCGCGCGCCTGCGCGCCCGTCTGCCCGCCATCGGCGACGACGCCGCCGTGGTGGCCCTTCCGCCCGGCGACCTGCTGCTCACCGCCGACGCGGTGGTCAGCGGCGTGCACTTCGATCTCGACCTTGTCGGCATCGACGACGTCGGGTGGAAGGCGCTCGCAGTCAACGTGAGCGATGTCGCCGCCATGGGGGGCCGCCCGCTGCACGCGCTTGTGACCGTGGCCGGCCCGCTCGCGACCGTCGACCTCGACGCGCTCTACGACGGCGTGCTGGCGGCCGCGGAGGTCTTCGCCTGCCCGGTGGTCGGCGGCGACCTGGTCGCGGCGCCCGTCCTCATCGTGTCGGTCGCGGTGACCGGCACGCTCGACGGCTCGGCGCCTGTCCTGCGGTCGGGCGCCGCGCCGGGCGACGTGCTCTTCGTCACCGGCCCCCTCGGATCCTCCGCCGCCGGGCTGGAGCTGTTGCGCACCGGCCGGGGGAGCGAGGCGCCCGACCTGGCGCTGGCCCACCGCCGGCCGCGCGCCCGCGTGGCCGAGGGCCGGGCGGCGCGGACCGCGGGGGCGACGGCGATGATCGACCTCTCCGACGGGCTGGCGTCCGACGTGCGCCATATCGCCGAGGCGTCGGGGGTCGGCGTCGCGCTCGACCGCGTGCCGGTGGCCGTGGGCGTGGCCCGGGCCACTGGCGACGACGGCGTCGCGGCCGCGCTCGGAGGCGGCGAGGACTACGAGCTGCTCTTCGCCGCGCCCGACCCGGGGCGCGTGGAGGACGCGTTCTCGGCCGCGGGGCTCACGCGGCCCCTGGCCATCGGTCGCTGCACGGCCGACGCGGGCGAGCGACGGTTGGCCGACGGCGACCTGCCCGAGGGCGGGTGGGAGCACACGTGGTGACGGCGAGACCCCCGGTCGCGCTCACCGTCGCGGGCTCCGACTCGGGGGGCGGCGCGGGCATCGTCGCCGACCTCAAGACGTTCGAGGCGCACGGCGTGTGGGGAACGACCGCGATCGTGGCGGTGACCGCGCAGAACACGCTGGGTGTGGAGGCCTTCGAGCTGGTGAGCGCCGACCTGGTGCGCCGGCAGATCGCAGCAGTCGCGATCGACATCGGCGTCGACGCGGCCAAGACCGGGATGCTCGCCTCGGCCGAGCTGGTCTCGACGGTCGCGGCCACGCTGCACGACCTCGGCGTCCGCCGGCTCGTCGTCGATCCCGTGTTCGTGTCGAAGCACGGCGACACACTGCTGGCCGACGACGCGGTGAAGGTGCTGCGCGAGGTGCTGCTGCCGATCGCCACCGTCGTCACGCCCAACCTGCCCGAGGCCTCGCGGCTGGTGGGTGCCGAGGTGGCCACGCGCGCGGACATGGAGGTCGCGGGCCGCGAGCTCGCCGCGCTGGGGCCCGACGTCGTGGTCGTCAAGGGCGGTCATCTCCACGACGAGGAGGCGTCGCCCGACTGCGTCGTCGCCAACGGCGAGGTGCAGTGGCTCGCCGGGCCGCGCCTCGCCGGGCGGCACACGCACGGCACCGGTTGCGTGCTCTCCGCGGCCATCACCGCCGAGCTGGCCCGGGGGATGGACCCGGTCGACGCGTGCGTCGCGGGCAAGCGCTTCGTGGAGCGCGCCATCGCCGCGGGAGTGGAGCTCGGTCGCGGCGTGGGCCCCGTGAACCCCGGGTGGGAGCGACTGGCCTGAAGCTCAGTCGGGTCTTCTTGTCGTACTGAGCCGTCCTGACGACGGCTGACTACGACAAGATGGGACCGGTCAGTGGGCGAGCTTCTGGATCTTGCCCGCCTTCAGGCACGACGTGCACACGTGCACGCGCTTGGGCGAGCCGTCGACGAGCGCGCGCACGCGCTGGATGTTGGGGTTCCAGCGACGCTTCGTGCGCCGGTGGGAGTGGCTGATCCTCATGCCGAAGGAGGGGTGCTTCCCGCACACCTCGCACACCGATGCCATAGGACCGGCGAGGATAGCAGCAGCGTTAGGCTCCCCCGCGTGCCGACGCTGGATCGACTGCGTGCCGACGACCTGCGGGCCGTGGTCACCGGGTACCGCGACGCGCTCCGCGCGCATCAGGACGTCGTGAACCGCCTCAACGTCTACCCGGTGCCCGACGGCGACACGGGCACCAACATGGCGCTCACCCTCGAATCGGTGGTGGCCGAGCTCGACGGTTGCGTCGACATGCCCTCGACCTGCAAAGCCATCAGCCACGGCTCGCTCATGGGCGCGCGCGGCAACTCGGGCGTGATCCTCTCGCAGATCCTGCGCGGGCTCAGCGACGGGCTCAAGGGACTGGAGGCCGCAGACGGGCAGGCGCTGGCCGACGCGCTCAAAGGCGCGTCCGAGGCCGCCTACGGCGCGGTCATGCGGCCGGTCGAGGGCACGATCCTCACGGTCGTGCGCGAGGCGGCCGACGCCGCGTCCGCGGCTGCGGCCGAGGGCAAGCAGCTGGTCGACGTGCTCGACGCGGCCCACATCGCCGCGACCGACGCGCTCGCGAACACGCCCGAGCTGCTGCCCGTGCTGAAGGAGGCGGGCGTGGTCGACGCGGGCGCGGCCGGCTTTCTCCTCCTGCTCGACGTGCTGCTCAACGTGACCGCGGGCCGGCCGGTACCCGAACCGGAGGCGATCTCCCTCGGCGCCGGCGCAGTCGGTGGCGCAGTCCGCGGCGGAGTCAGTGGCGCGGTGAGCGGCGCCACCGCGGACCAGAACGCAGTGGCCGAGCTGGCCCACGAGGGCGGTGTCGGCGACCTGCGGTACGAGGTCATGTACTTCCTCGAGGCGCCCGACGAGACCGTGCCCGCGTTCAAGGACGTGTGGGCCGGCATCGGCGACTCGATCGTGGTCGTCGGCGGCGACGGGCTCTGGAACTGCCACATCCACACGGACGACATCGGCTCGTCCATCGAAGCCGCGCTCGACTGCGGTCGCCCGCGCAACATCCGGGTCACCGACCTGATGGAGCAGGTGGAAGAGGAACGATGGGTGCGGGAAGCACCGCCGGAGCAGGAGCAACCTCCGGACACGCCCGTTCCCACCGCCGTGGTGGCGGTCGCCACCGGCGACGGCGTCCGTCGCATCTTCCGCTCGCTGGGTGTCCAGAACATCGTGGCGGGCGGCCAGTCGATGAACCCGTCGACCGCGCAGATCCTCGAAGCGGTCGAGATGAGCCCGGCCGACGAGGTGGTCGTCCTGCCCAACAACAAGAACATCATCGCGGTGGCCGAACAGGTCGACGGGCTCACGACCAAGACGGTGAAGGTCGTGCCCACCAAGGGCATCGCCGAAGGCTTCGCCGCGCTCATGGAGTACGACCCCCAAGCCGACGCGGCGTCCAATGCCGATCGCATGACGCAGTGCGCTGCCCACGTGGAGTCGGGCGAGGTGACCCAGGCGGTGCGCGGGTCGGCGTCGCCCGCCGGCCCGGTGAGCGCGGGCGACTACATCGGCCTCTCCCGCCGGGGCATCGAGGTGGTGGCGCCCACGTTGGCCGGGGCGGCGACCGGCCTGCTCGACGTGCTCGTCGGCGACGACCACGAGATCGTCACCGTCATCGAGGGCGAGGGCGCGTCCGCCGCGGCAACCCGCCGCATCACCGAATGGCTGGCCGAGCACCACCCCGGCGTCGCGGCCGAGATCCACCACGGCGGTCAGCCGCTCTACCCCTACCTCCTCAGCGTCGAGTAGGCGGATGCCGCGGCGGCTGCGCCAGCTGGCCGAGCTGCCGGTCTCGGTGCTCGACGGCGTCGGGCCCAAGAAGGTCGAGGCGCTGGCGACGATGGAGATCGAGACCGTCCTCGACCTCCTCACCCACTACCCGCGCCGGTACCTCGACCGCACGCAGCAGGCCGCGATCAAGGACCTCAAGGTCGGCGACGAGGCCATGGTGCTCGCGGTGGTGAAGCGGGTGCAGTCGCGACGCACCCGGCAGCGCCGCGCCCTCGTCGAGGTCGACGTGTTCGACGGCACCAGCTACCTGCGCTGCACGTTCTTCAACCAGCCCTGGCGGGCCAAGCAGCTGCGGGAGGGCGCCGACGCGGTGTTCTTCGGCAAGCTCGAGGCCTACCGGGGGCGGCGGCAGATGACCAACCCGGTCGTCGACCTCATCGGCAACCGCACCGGGCGCATCGTGCCTATCTACCCGCAGTCCGACAAGGCGGGGCTCACGACCTGGGAGCTGGGTGGCTGGGTCGAGGAGTCGTTGCGACGGGCGGGCGAGCTGGCCGACCCGCTGCCGCGGGAATGGCTCGACCGTCTCGACCTCGTCGACCGCACGTGGGCGTTCAACCAGGTGCACGCGCCGGAGTCGATGGGTGCGGCGCAGGCGGCGCGCAAGCGCCTGGTGCTCGACGAGCTGCTGCGACTGCAGCTCACGCTGGTGATGCGCAAGCGTGCGCTGGAGCGCGAGGCCAAGGGCATCCGTCACACCGTCGACGGCGAGCTCGTCCGCCGCTTCCACGACGCGCTTCCGTTCCCGCTCACACGTGCCCAACGCAACGCGATCGACGAGCTGGCCGCCGACCTGGCCGGGCCGCATCCGATGCACCGGTTGCTCCAGGGTGACGTGGGGGCGGGCAAGACCGTCGTGGCCGTCACCGCGCTGCTGATGGGTGTGCAGAGCGGCCGGCAGGGAGCGTTCATGGCGCCGACCGAGGTGCTCGCGGAGCAGCACGATGTCGCGGTCCGCGACCTGCTGCGTCACCTCACGGTGACCGCCGGGGAGGGCTCGCTCTTCGCCGACCGGCCGCTGCGGGTGGAGCTCCTGACGCACCGCACGACCGCCAAGGAGCGGGCTCGCATCGCCGCCGGGCTCGGCGACGGCACCGTCGACCTGCTCATCGGCACGCACGCGCTGCTCACCGAGGCGGTCGACTTCCACGACCTCGGCGTGGTCGTGATCGACGAGCAGCACAAGTTCGGTGTGGAGCAGCGGGCGGCGCTGCGCGCGAAGGGCCGGAGCTCGGAAGGTGACGGCTCAGAGAACACGGTCCCCGACGTGCTCGTGATGACGGCGACCCCCATCCCGCGCACCGCGGCGATGACCGTCTACGGCGATCTCGACGTCACGGTCCTCGACGAGCTGCCGCCGGGGCGCACCCCGGTGCGTACCGAATGGCTGCGCAGCCCCATGGAGGAGGCCGTCGCGTACACGCGCGTGCGTAAGGAGGTGGACGCGGGCCGGCAGGCCTACGTGGTGTGCCCGCTCGTCGAGGGTTCCGACAAGATCCAGGCGCGGGCGGCCACGGACGAGCACGAGCGCCTCTCGCGCGAAGTCTTCCCCGACCTGCGCGTCGCCCTCCTGCACGGCCAGATGAAGGGCAAGGACAAGGAGGCGGTGATGGCCGGCTTCCGCGACGGCGACGTCGACGTGCTGGTGGCGACGACGGTGATCGAGGTGGGCGTCGACGTGGCCAACGCCACGGTGATGCTCGTCGAGGACGCCGACCACTTCGGCATGGCCCAGCTCCATCAGCTACGCGGCCGGGTGGGTCGGGGTGCGGCGCAGTCGTGGTGCTACCTGCTCGGCGAGGCGACCACGCCCGAGAGCGAGGCCCGCCTGGAGGCGCTCGAGCGCGCGACCGACGGGTTCGAGCTGGCCGAGGTCGACCTCGAGATCCGCGGCGAGGGCACCGTCTTCGGCACGCGCCAGAAAGGCCGCAGCGACCTGAAGCTCGCGTCGCTGCGGCGAGACCGCGAGTGGGTGGCCCGCGCACGCGAGGTGGCGTTCGCCATCGTCGACGGCGACCCGCACCTGCGCGACCACGAGCTGCTGGCCGAGGAGATCCGCCTCCTCATCGACGACGACGAGGCCGAGTTCCTGTTCAAGTCCTGAGCCCCACGGCGGACCCCGCCGCGAGAAGATCCTGGGGTGAGAGTCGTCGGCGGCACCGCAGGAGGGCGGCGGCTCCGCGCCCCCGCGGGTCGCACCTTGCGACCCACGAGCGAACGGGTGCGCGAGGCGGTCTTCTCCTCGCTCGAGAGCATGGGTGCCCTCGACGGTGCGTCGGTGGTCGACCTGTTCGCGGGCACGGGCGCGCTCGGCATCGAGGCGCTCTCGCGCGGTGCCTCCCGCGCCGTGTTCGTGGACATCGACGCCGTCGCCCTCGCGGCCGTGCAGTCCAACCTCGAGTCGACGGGGATGACCGAGCGTGGCCACGTCGTGCGGTCCGATGTCGTGAGGTTCCTCGAGCGGCGGGACGCCGGCTTCGACCTGGCTTTCGCCGACCCCCCGTACGAGTTCCAGGCGTGGGAAGACGTGCTGGCCCGGCTCGGCGCCCGCGTCGCCGTGCTCGAGTCGGACCGTGACCTCGACCTCGGCGGCAGGTGGAGCAGTTCCAGGTGGCGGACTGTAAAGCAGAAGCGCTACGGCGATACCGTGGTGACCGTGGTCGTGCAACGAGCGGACGATTGAAGGGACAGGCCCCTACGTGGCGATCGCCCTCATCCCCGGTTCCTTCGATCCCGTCACCCTCGGGCACGTCGACATCATCGAGCGCACGGCCGCCCACTTCGACGAGGTCATCGCCGCCGTCATCCGCAACCCCCAGAAGAGCCAGACGCTGTTCACGCTCGAGGAGCGCGAGGAGATGCTGGCCGAGGTCACCGCTCATCTCGGCAATGTGCGCATCGACTTCTTCAAGGGTCTGCTGGTCGACTTCGCCCGGGAGCACGGCGTGAACGCCATCGTCAAGGGCCTGCGGGCCGTCTCCGACTTCGACTACGAGCTGCAGATGGCGCAGATGAACTACAAGCTCGCCCGGATCGACACGCTGTTCATGCCCACCAGCCCCCAGCACTCGTTTCTCTCGTCGAGCCTCGTGCGCGAGGTGGCGCGCTTCGGCGGCGATGTCTCGTCGATGGTGCCGCCGACGGTCGCGCAGCGCCTGAAGGAGAGGTTCGCCCGATGAGCGAGCACCGCAGCGCAGCGAGGAGCGCAGCTCCCATGTGGCAGGTCGGTGCAGCGGCCGAGGCACGAGGCACGGTGGACCGATGAGTGATACCGACGAGAGCCTTCCGGTCGAGCAGCTCGACGCCGAGATCCTGCTGCGGCGCGTCGCCGACGTGGTCGGCAACGCGAAGCCCATCCCGCTCTCGACGACCGTTCGCCTCGAGAACAAGGACGAGGTGCTCGAGCTGCTCGACGAGGCGGTCAAGCGCCTGCCCGAGGAGCTCAAGCGGGCCCGCTGGCTGCTCAAGGAGCGCGAGGAGTTCCTCGCCAAGACCCAGCGCGAGGCCGACGACCTCCTGAACGACGCCCGGGCGCGCGCCGAGCGGATGGTGCAACGCACCGAGATCGTGCGCGAGGCCGAGCGTGCCGCGCAGCGCGCGGTCGAGGAGGCCGACGACGAGGCCCGCCGGTTGCGTCACGAGGCCGAGGACTACTGCGACCAGAAGCTGGCGGGCTTCGAGATCGTGCTCGAGCGCATCACGAAGACGGTGCAGGCGGGGCGCGAGAAGCTGAGCGTGACGCCGCTGCCGTCGGTGCTCGACGACGACATGGGCGCGGTCGAGGCCGGTGAGCACGATCCGTTCTTCGACCAGGACCAGGCGTGAGACAGGGCCAGGTGAGACACACCCCATGGGACCGCTCGTCGTCAACGTCGCCGACCTCCTGCACCGACGCGGGGCGCGCCGCCACGAGCGCCTGATCGCGCCCTCGCTCCCGGGCCTGGCGGTGGTGGGCACCGTCGTGCCACCCCACGAGCCGATCAACGTCGACGTCGACCTCGAGTCGGTGAGCGACGGCATCCTGGCCACGGGCTCGGTCACGGCCCGGTGGCGCAGCGAGTGCCGTCGCTGTCTCGCCGACGTGGCGGACGAGGCACGCGGCGGCTTCCAGGAGCTGTTCGAGCCGCAGGCGAGGGAAGGGGAGACCTACCCGCTCCGCCACGAGCACGTCGACCTCGAGCCGCTCGCGCGTGAGACGCTGCTCTTGGAGCTACCCTTGGCGCCGCTCTGCCGGGAGGAGTGCCGGGGCCTGTGCCCCACGTGCGGGGCCGACCTCAACCGGGGTGCGTGCCGGTGTGCGCCCCCCGACCGCGACCCACGGTGGGAAGCGCTCGACGAGCTGCGTGACCAGCTGAACCGCTAGACCCGACTGAAGCATCGCCAGGAAGGCCCATGGCTGTCCCCAAGAAGAAGACGTCGAAGTCGAAGAGCCGCAGCCGCCGCGCCTCGGCGTGGCGCCTGAGCGCGCCGCCGCGCAGCGAGTGCCCGCAGTGCCACCAGGCCAAGCTGCCGCACGTGGTGTGCCCGAACTGCGGTTGGTACGGCGGTCGTCAGGCGATCGAGGTCGAGTGACCCGCGGGGGAGCCGCTTCGGGGCTCCCGATCGCAGTCGACGCCATGGGCGGCGACAAGGCGCCGGACGAGATCGTCACGGGCGCCCGCCAGGCGGCCGCCGAGCTCGGCGTGTCCGTCCTGCTCGTCGGGACACCCGATCGCATCGGTGACACCGGCGGCCTCGAGGTGTTGCCCGCGAGCGAGGTCATCGAGAT
This sequence comes from Actinomycetota bacterium, assembly GCA_005888325.1. Taxonomy (NCBI): domain Bacteria; kingdom Bacillati; phylum Actinomycetota; species Actinomycetota bacterium. The sequence goes on along the minus strand of VAWU01000068.1, from coordinate 73,757 downwards.
GGCCGACGACCCGGCGCAGGGCGTGCGGCGCAAGAAGGATTCCTCGCTGGTGCGCGCGGCCGAAGCCGTGCGCGACGGCCGGGCGTCCGCGATGGTGAGCGCGGGCAACACCGGTGCCACCATGGCCAGCGCGCTGCTGCGCATGGGCCGCCTCAAGGGCGTGCAGCGGCCCGCGATCGCCACACCCATACCGGTGCCCGGCTCCCTGCCGACGGTGCTGCTCGACGCGGGCGCCAACACCGAGTGCACGGCTCAGTACCTCGTGCAGTTCGCCCAGATGGGCTCGGCGTTCTACGGAGAGCGCTACGGCGTCGCCGAGCCGCGCGTCGGCCTGCTCTCGATCGGCGAGGAGGCCGCCAAGGGCACGCCGCTGGTGAAGGAGACCCATGCCCTGCTGGCGGCCGGCGCGGGCGTGAAGTTCGTGGGCAACGTGGAGGGTCGAGACCTCATGACCGACGCCGTCGACGTCGTCGTCACCGACGGCTTCACCGGGAACGTGGCCCTGAAGACGCTCGAGGGGGCCCTTCGCTTCTTCATGGGAGTGGTGGCGAGCCGTCTCCCCGCGGATGCCCTCACCCCGCTCCTGCCGGTGGCGTCCGAGCTCGACCCCGACACCACGGGGGGCGCCATGCTGCTCGGGGTGGACGGGGTCTGCATCATCAGCCACGGCTCCTCGGGGCCCCGGGCGGTCGTGGGCGCGGTCCGGCTGGCGGCGGAGATGGTCGAGGCGGGGCTGGTCGATCGGTTGCGCGCCGCGGTCGCTGGCTAGTTCTTTTCACAAGCGCACAATCGCGACCCTCCGGTACACTGGCCCATCCCCCGCCAACCTCCGTTCCCGCCACCGAGGAGCCTCCGTGCCCGCTGAGACCCACGTGGAGCGAGGGCCGCTCGACCGCCGGCAGGTCTTCGAGCTGATCCGCGACCGCCTGGCCGACATCCTCGAGATCGAGCCCTCCGCCATCGCCGAGGCTCGACGCCGACTCCCTCGCCCTGATCGAGCTGGTCGAGGCGCTCGAGGAGGAGCTGGGCGAGCGCAGCGTCGGCTTCCGCATCGACGACGAGGACCTCGAGGACCTGAAGACCGTGCGCGACGCGGTGGACTACGTCGTCGGCCGACTGGACGAGGGGGCGACCTAAGCCCTGAGCACGAGCTCCGAGCTGGCCGCTCTCACCGAGCGCCTCGGGTTGGAGTTCCGCGACGACGACCTCCTCGCTCGCGCCCTGGCCCATCGGTCGTGGTGCGCGGAGACCGCCGGCACGGACTCGAACGAACGTCTCGAGTTCCTCGGCGACGCCGTGCTCGGGCTGATCGTCACCGATCACATCTTCCGCACCTACCCCTTGCTGCCCGAGGGGGAGCTGGCGAAGGTGCGCGCCTCGGTCGTCAACGCCGGGGTGCTGGCCGAGCTGGCGGCCGAGCTGCACCTGGGCGCGGCCCTGCTCCTGGGCAAGGGGGAGGACCAGTCGGGCGGCCGCGAGAAGCCCTCGATCCTCGCCGACGCGATGGAGGCCGTCATCGGCGCCGTCTACCTCGACCGCGGCTGGGACGGGGCGTGGGGGCTGGTGATGGGTCTGCTGGGCGAGCGCATCACCGAGGCCGCGGCCGGTCCCGGGGGGCAGGACTACAAGACCCGCCTGCAGGAGCTGGCCGCCCGGCGCTTCGACGAGCTGCCCCGCTACCTGGTCGCCGACGACGGGCCCGACCACGCCAAGCGCTTCTACGCCACCGTCTACGTGGCCGGCGAGCCTCACGGGGCCGGCGAAGGGCGGTCGAAGAAGCAGGCCGAGCAGGCCGCGGCGCGCGAGGCCTGGCAGACCCTGCAGGCGGTCCGGGTCCCGGAGGCGCGACTCCCGGAAGCGCCAGTCACTGCGAGCAGTCCCAATGGGGAGGACGACGCCTGATGCCCGAGCTCCCGGAAGTCGAGACCCTCCGCCGCGACCTCGAGCGCGAGGTGGTGGGCAAGCGCGTCAAGCAGGTGGAGATCACGGGCATGCGCTCGATTCGCCGCCACCCCAACAAGAAGCACTTCGCGGGGAAGCTCGCGGGCCACAAGATCACGGGGATCGACCGGCGGGGCAAGTACCTGCTCCTCGGCCTCGACGGCGGCGACATCCTCGTCGCCCACCTCGGGATGAGCGGCCAACTCCTGCGGGCCAAGGGCGGCGCCCGCGACAAGCCCGACAAGCACACCCACGTGGTCATCACCTTCACCCAGGGCGGGCAGCTGCGCTTCGTCGACCCCCGCACCTTCGGCGAGCTGTTCCTCACCACGCCCGACGAGCTCGAGGAGCAGGTGCCCGAGCTGGCCCACCTGGGGTTCGACCCGGTCGACGACATGATGTCGTGGACCCGCTTCGGCGACCTGCTCTCGGCCAAGAAGACCAAGCTGAAGGCGCTGCTCATGGACCAGAAGTTCGTGGCGGGCATCGGCAACATCTACAGCGACGAGATCCTGTTCTCGGCCGGCCTGCGCTACGACCGCAGCTCCGACTCGCTCTCCTCGCAGGAGGTGCGCCGGCTCTACCGGGCCATGGTCGAGACCCTCCAGGACGCGATCAAGCACCGGGGGTCCTCGCTGGCCGACGAGCAGTACCGCGACCTGTTCGGCCAGCTCGGCGACTTCCAGTCGCAGCACAAGGTGTACGACCGTGAGGGCTACGCCTGTCGCCGTTGCCGGAGCACGATCGTGCGGGTCAAGGTCAACGGCCGGTCGTCCTTCCTGTGCGAGCAGTGTCAGGTGTGAAGCCGTGCCGGCGTGCAGCGCGGCGGGAATCCACGGACACCCCCTGACCCGCCGCTAGCCTCGCCCGCGTGTTCCTGAAATCCCTCACCCTGAAGGGGTTCAAGTCGTTTGCCGAGACCACCACGCTCGAGTTCGAGCCGGGCGTCACCGTGGTGGTCGGGCCCAATGGCAGCGGCAAGTCCAACATCGTCGACGCGGTGGCGTGGGTGCTCGGTGCCCAGGGACCGCGCACGGTGCGATCGTCGAAGATGGAGGACGTCATCTTCGCCGGAAGCACGAAGCGCCCCGCGCTCGGGCGGGCGGAGGTGTCGCTGACCATCGACAACTCCTCGGGCATCCTCCCGATCGAGTTCACCGAGGTGACGGTCACGCGCACGCTGTTCCGTTCGTCGGGTGAGAGCGAGTACGCGATCAACGGCGTGCCCTGCCGGTTGCTCGACGTGCAGGAACTGCTCTCCGACAGCGGCGTCGGTCGCCAACAGCACGTGATCGTGTCGCAGGGCCAGCTCGACGCCGTGCTCAACGCCCGGCCCGAGGACCGGCGCATGATCATCGAGGAAGCCGCGGGTGTGCTGAAGTACCGGCGCCGCAAAGAGAAGGCCGAGCGCCGGCTCGAGTCCACCGAAGGCAACCTTCTCCGTCTGCAGGACCTGTTGCGCGAGGTGCGGCGTCAGCTGCGCCCGCTCGAGCGACAGGCCGACGCGGCCCGCCGCCACGGTGACCTCGTCGCCGAGCTGGCGGCGCTGCGCCTGCATCTCGCGGGACGCGAGATCGCGTCGCTGCGCGCGCGTTCGGAGCACGGCGCGCAGGCGCGCACGTCGCTCGCGGCGCGCGAGGCCGAACTGAAGGCCACGCTCACGCATCTCGACACGTCGGTCATGACTGCTGAGTCGTCGCTGTCGGCCACCGATTCCGCCGGTCTCAGCGATGCGGTCGGCCGGCTGGAGGCGCTCCGCGAACGCGCTCGGGGCCTGGCCGCGCTCCTGGCGGAGCGAGCCCGCTCGGTCGAGCGCGACCGCTCGGTCACAGTGGACCGCAACCTGATCGCCGCGCTCGAGGCCGAGTCGAGCGCGCTGACGAACGAGCTCCGCGAGATCGACCTGGCCGGCGAGGCGCGCGCGCCGCAGGCCGACGAGCTGGCCGCGGCCGAGCAGGCGCTGCTGGCGGAGCGGGCCGAGGTCGAGGGCCAGTGGGCCGACGGCGTCGACACGGGTGTCAGCGCCGCCGCGGAGATGCGAGGCGAGCTCTCGGCGATGCGCACCTCGGTCGATCGCGGCCGCACCGAGTCGGCCCGGCTCGAGAGCCGGCTCTCCGCCTTGCACGAGCGCGCGGAGCGTCTCGACGCCGATGCCGCACGCCTTCGCGCCGAGCTCGAGGATGCGGCACGAACCGAGCAGCCGTTCGTCACCGCGGTCGACGAGGCCGAGCGACGGCATCGGGCGGCCGAGGCCGACGTGTCGAGCATCGAGACGCATCGGCGGCGCGCGGAGGCCGACCGCGAGGCGTGGACGGCGCGCGCCGACGCGCTCGCGCTCGCCCTCGACGAGACGCGGACTCGCGCCGGAGCCGAGCGACTGGCCGATCTCGACGGCGTGGTGGGCACACTGCTCGAGCTGGTCGAGGTCGAGCCCGGTTGGGAGCCCGCGTTCGCGGCCGCGGCGGGCGACTCGCTCGCGGCGGTCGTGGTGGCCGATGCCAACACCGCGCGCCGCGCGATTGCACGACTGAAGGAGACCCGCCACCCGGGAGCAGTGATCGCGTTGGGTGTGCAGCGCGAGACGCCCGGCCTCCCGTTGCTGGGCGAGCCCGTGCGCCCCCACGTGCGCTCCGCGCACGCGGGCGTCGAGGCGCTCCTCGACGTGATGCTCGCGGCGGCCGTGGTGGTGCCGGGCGGATGGCAGGAGGCGCTCGACGTCGCCCTCGCCTATCCCGGGGCCGTCGCGGTCACGAGCGAAGGCGACCGGTTCAGCGCGGCAGGGAGTCGGGTCGGTGCATCGGGTCCGGGCGTCACGCGCGCCGCCCTCGACGAGGCGCGCGCTCGCGCCGCCGACGCCGCCACGGCGTTGGAGGCGGCCGAGGGCCGGTTGGCTGCGGCCCAGGTGGAGCTCGAGGCCGCGACCGGCAACGAGGCCGAGGCCGCGCGTGCGCTCGACGCCAACGACGGCCGGCTCGCCGCGCTCGGCACCGAGGTGCAACACGTCGACAGTGAGCGGCGCGACGTGTCGATCGAGGCGAGCACGGTGGCCGCCCATCAGGCCGAGCTGGCCGAGCGACTCGAGCGCGAGTCGGCGCGCGTCGTCGAGCTGGAGGAGTCGCTCACCGCGCTGGCCGCGGAGGAGGCGGCGGGCGCGGCGCGGGTCGAAGGCATCCGGTCGGCGCGCCGCCGGCTCGAGGAGCGAAGTGATGCCGTGGCCGCGTTGCGACGCGACCTCGAGGTGCACGCGGCGCAGCACGAGGCGCGTCGAGCCGAGCTGGCGCGCCGGCTCACCGAGGTCGACGAACGGCTGGCGCGTCACGCGTCGGAGCGAGCCGAGGCCGAGCAACACCGAATCCACCTCGACCAGTTGGCCCTCCACACGGGCCGGCTGGCCGCTTTCGTGCAGGACCGCCTGGCCGTCGTCGAGAGCGAGCTGGCGCGCGTCCGCGAACGGCGCCGGCAGCAGTCCGAGGCGGCGCGCGCCGCCTCTGAGCGGCTCGAATCGTTGCGGCGCGAACGGTCGGACGCGACCCGGGGCCTCGAAGAGGTGCGGGAGCGGTCGCGCCGCGCCGAGCTGGAGGAGGCCGAGGCGCGCATGCGGCTCGAGGCCGCGGTGGAGACGTTGCGCCGCGAGCAGGACTGCGAGCCCGAGACCGCCATGGCCGCCGAGTGCCCCGAGCTCCCCGCCGGCACGAGCCCGCCCAACCGCGTGCGCGAGCTCGAGCGCGAGCTGCGCCTGATGGGCCCGATCAACCCGCTGGCGCTGGAGGAGTACGAGCAGCTGCAGGAGAGGCACACGTTCCTCGAGGGCCAGCTCGACGACATCAAGTCGTCGCGCCGCGAGCTGGCCAAGGTGATCAAGGCCGTCGACCGCGAGATCGTCGACGTCTTCGCGGCGGCCTACGCCGACGTCGCAGACAACTTCGTCAAGCTCTTCGAGACGCTTTTCCCGGGCGGCAGCGGCCGTCTGACCCTCACGGAGCCCGACAGCCTGCTGGACACGGGCATCGAGGTCGAGGCTCGGCCCGTGGGCAAGAACGTCCGCAAGCTGTCGCTGCTCTCGGGTGGCGAGCGGTCGTTGACCGCGCTGGCGTTTCTCTTCGCGGTCTTCCGCAGCCGCCCGTCACCCTTCTATCTGATGGACGAGGTCGAGGCCGCGCTCGACGACGTGAACCTGCACCGCTTCCTCGAGCTCGTGCACGAGTTCCGCGACGAGGCGCAGCTGCTCGTCGTCACCCACCAGAAGCGCACCATGGAGGCGGCCGACTGCCTCTACGGCGTGACCATGCAGCCGGGTGGCTCATCACGCGTGATCTCCGAGCGAGTGACGGTGGTGGCCTGACCGCACCGTCGTGGTCCGGCCGTGAGGCCGGCCCGACGAATCGGGCGCGCCGGTAGGCTGGCGCGCCCATGACGGTCCTGCTCGTCCTCCTCGCCGTCCTCGTGGTGCTGGGCGGCTCGCTCGCCGCCGTCGCCGTGAGCCGGCGTCGCTCGCGCGGTCCGGCGATCGAGCCACCGGTCACTCGACCGCCGAAGCCGCGTCCGCGCGAGGCGGCCCGCCTCGAGGCGCCGGTCGCGGCGCCGGAGGTGGAGGCGCCGCCCGAGGTCGCGGTCGCAGCGCGTCCCCGGTTCCGCGACCGCCTGGGCAAGGCGCGTGGCCTCTTCTCGGGTTACGTCGGCTCGGTGCTCTCCCGCACGAGCATCGACGCCGAGACGTGGGACGAGCTCGAGGAGGCGATGATCCGCGCCGACGTCGGTGTCAACGCGACGACCGCGTTGCTCGACGACCTGCGCTTGCGCGTGAAGGCCGAGGGCATCACCTCTTCCCGCGCGCTCGTCGACGCGTTGAAGGACGATCTGAAGAAGAGCCTCACGACCGCCGATCGGAGCCTGCGCTTCGAGCCGGGCGGTACCAACGTGTGGCTCTTCGTCGGCGTGAACGGCGTCGGCAAGACGACGAGCATCGGCAAGGTCGGGCTGCAACAGGCCGATGGCGGCCGATCGGTGATCATGGCCGCAGGCGACACGTTCCGCGCCGCGGCGGCCGAGCAGCTCGAGCTGTGGGCCACGCGCGTCGGCGCAGAGTTCGTGCGGGGCGCGGAGGGAGCCGACCCGAGCTCGGTGATCTTCGACGCGGCCGAGCACGCCGCGGCGCGCGGTGTCGACCTCGTGCTGGCCGACACCGCAGGGCGGTTGCACACCAAGGTCAACCTGATGGACGAGCTGACGAAGGTGCGGCGGGTCGCGGAGAAGGGCGCGCCGGGTCGCGTCAGTGAGGTGCTCCTCGTCCTCGACGCCACCACCGGGCAGAACGGTCTCGTGCAGGCGCGCCAGTTCACCGACGCGGTCGAGGTGACCGGCGTGGTGCTCACCAAGCTCGACGGCACCGCCAAGGGCGGCATCGCCCTCGCCATCCAGACCGACCTCGGCATCCCCATCAAGCTGGTCGGCTTGGGTGAGTCGGCGGAGGACCTGGTGCCGTTCGACCCCGATGACTTCGTCGACGCGCTGTTCGCGTAGACCCGCCCGCCTCACTCTCGAGGGGGCGCTCGACCGCTGTGCTCGACCGGGTCAACCTCCGTGCCCGGCGGCGTGAGCCGGTAGCACCCGGGCCCGCCCCCCAGCGCCCAGCCCTTGGTCTTGAGCAGGTGGTGCCACCAGCACATGCGCCCCAGCCCGTCGAGGGAGGTGGTGTGGCACTGCGCGTAGGGCACCCGGTGGTCGCGCTCAAGGCGCCAGTCGACGTCGCAGCCGGTGACGACGCAGCGCCGGTCGCGCACCGCCAGCGCCGCGTCCTGATGGGCGTCGACGTAGCGGCTGCGGCGGGTGAGGGCCTTGACGTCGATGCCGTCGGTGACGATGAGGCGCAGGTAGGCGTCGTGCTTCCAGGACTCCACCACCGCCACCGGCACCGGCCCCAGGCCCTCGATCTCACACGCCTCGCCCGCAACCGTGTGTCCCCAGTGCCGCATAGTCGACCACGACTCGGATCTCGGCCTTGGGCTTCGAGCGCGTACCGCCACCCCCACCCCCACACACCAGGGTCTCGAGCGCGTCCATCGCATAGGCCTGGTGGGGCTCGCGCCGGCCCTCGGCCCGCGCCCCCTTGAACACGCGGTCGATCTCGGCGTCGAGGGCGAGCAGCTCCTCGCCCCCGCGTCGGGGGTGGTGCGGAACACACCGCAGAACGCGCCCTCGCCGTCGGTCCAGGTGCGCAGGTGGCGATCGGCGCGGATCGCGGCGTAGCGGGCCCGCTCGTCGGTCACGGCGTGGCGCACCCGCCGGCACTCGTCGCGCAGCTGCTTCGCCGTGTCGCGTCCGGCGCGTTCGAGTAGGCGTCGCTCCTCGTTCGGTTCGCCGCCGCCGCGCTCGCCACCGCCACCGCGTCGGGACCTCCGACAGCGTCCCGGCGCGGAACGCCTCCGCGGTGGCGGGCAGCGCCGCCACGCGCTCGGCCGTCTCCAGACCCGCTTGCACCCGACCCACGCTCGTGCCCGTCTTGTGCGCGATGAAGTGGGCGGCACTGCGCTCACCCGAGGCCCGCCACACGTTGGACTCCTCCACCCGCTTGGCCACCAACGTCCGCCCCGCAGCCAGCACCCGCTCGCCCTCGGTGATGACTTCCAGCAGGCGCAGCGCGTCGGGACCGCTGAGACAGCCGGGCTCGAGCGCGGACAGGATGGCCCGCTGGGTCGCCACCGTCGCCTGCAGCTCGTCGAGCACCGACATCGCCTCTCCCGCGGACGCGAGGAATCACCGATGCGGGGAAGCGCTGACGTCACTCTACTCGAACATACGTTCGATCACAAGACATTTCTGACAAGATTTCTCAGGGTCCCGCAGAGAACGGGAACTGCCGTTGGGCCACTGCCGTCCAAGGGGCGTGTTGAGAGAGCGGATGCTGGCCCGGGCGGCGATCGCAGGCTTCGTGGTGGGTGTGATCGGCCTGGCCGTCGTCGCCGGGCGCTCGAGCGACAGCTCCCCCTCCCGGCTGCCTGCGATCGCGTTGGGAGGAGAGTCGGCCGGAATCCGGACCGTCTCGGCCGCCTTGTCATTTCCGGCGGATGCGATCGAGTACCGGGTGCGGGGAACCCTGCCCGACCTGCCGGGCCGAGCGCGGGCATGGGAAGTGGGCCGAGATGGTGACGCCTCGCGCGTCGAGGCGCTGGCCCACGCCCTCGGCCTGGACGGGCCGGTGAAGGCCGGCGCCGGCGGATGGACGGTGAGCGCGAGCGGGCACAGCCTGAGGGTCGAGCGTCAGCCCGGCCTTCCGTGGTACTTCGGGCCCGATGCGCGCGCGATCGGCCCGTGCACGGTGCCCGCGACGGCCGCGGGTGCATCACCCGCCCCCGACACGCCGGTGGCGGGCAGCGAGTGCGGGTTGAGCGGCGGTGGCGTCGTGCGGTCGGCCGGGTCGGCGGACGCGACCGGTTCGGCGATGGTGTCCTCGTCGGCGACGACGACGGCGTCGACCCTCGCCGTCTGCCCCTTGCCGCCGTGTCCGCAGAACGCGGTCTGCCCGGCGGTGGCGTGCCCCGCGCCCGAACCGGTCCCGGCGCCCGAGCGCCCCGCCGGCCTTCCGACACGAGAGCACGCCGAGGCCACCGCGCGGGCCCTCCTGGCGAAGACGGGTGTCGACCTCGACGGCGCCCGCGTGCGCGTCGACGACGGCTTCTCGCAGTGGCAGGTGACGGTTGACCCGCAGGTCGGCGGGCTCCCCACATTCGGGTACGCCGGCAGCGTGTCCGTCGGACCGAAGGGTGCGGTCGAAGCGGCCAACGGCTGGTTGACGCAGCCGGTTCGGGGCGACGAGTACCCGCTCGTGACCGCGGCCGCCGGTCTCGAGCGGCTGAAGCGGTCGCCCTTCGGGATCGGCCCGCAGCCGCTCGCCGGCGGCGCGCCCTCTTGCGACGGGTGCCAGACCCTTCCGCCGCAGGTGCGCACGATCACCGGTGTGCGCGTCGGCCTCGCCTTCGCGCCGCTGCTCGGGCCCGACAACGAGGGGCGCGCCCTGCTCGTACCCGTCCTGCTCTTCGACCTCGAGGACGGCGGCACCGTGCCCGTGCTGGCCGTCGCGGACGAGTTCCTGCCCAAGCCCGTGCCCGCCGAGAAGCGCTTGCCCGAGCCCGGGCCGGCCACGACCGAGCCGGCCGACGTGCCGAGCAGCGTCGTTCCCGCCGCCTCGACCACGTCGGTGACGCCTCCGCTCCCTCCGAGCGCCCCCTCAGGCTCATGATCGGTGGATGCCGCGCCCCGGTAGCCTGAGGCGCCCATGTTCGATTCTCTGTCCGATCGCTTCGAGGGGATCTTCAAGCGCCTGCGGGGCCGGGGCCGTCTCGGCGAGCCCGAGGTCGACGAGGTTCTCCGCGAGATCCGCCTGGCCCTGCTCGAGGCCGACGTCAACTTCAAGGTCGTCAAGGGCCTGATCGCGCGCATCAAGGAGCAGTGCGTCGGGGCCGACCTGTCGCAGAGCCTGAGCCCCGCGCAACAGGTCATCCAGATCGTCCACAACGAGCTCGTCGCCACCCTCGGAGGCGAGACGCTGAAGATCACCTACGCGTCCCGCCCGCCGACGGTCGTGCTGCTGGCCGGCCTGCAGGGCTCGGGCAAGACGACCGCCGCCGGCAAGCTGGCCCGTTGGTTCAAGCAGCAGGGCCGCAATCCGCTCCTCGTCGGCGCCGACCTCCAGCGCCCGGCGGCCGTCGAGCAGCTGCGCGTGCTCGCCCACCAGGTCGACGTGCCCGTCTTCAGCGAGCCGTCCGACCCGGTGACGGTCGCGCGCAAGGGGCTGGAGGAGGCACAGCGCCTCGGGCGTGACGTGCTCATCGTCGACACCGCCGGGCGGCTCCACGTCGACGAGGAGCTGATGACGGAGGTGCGCCACGTGTCGGCCGCCGTCGACCCCAAGTACACGTTCCTCGTCGTCGACGCGATGACGGGTCAGGACGCGGTGAACGTCGCCGAGTCGTTCCACGCGGTGCTCGAGATCGACGGCGTCATTGTCTCGAAGCTCGACGGTGACGCACGCGGCGGCGCGGCGTTGAGCGTGAAGGACGTGATCGGCCGGCCCATCGCGTTCGCGTCGGTGGGGGAGAAGCTGAGCGACTTCGAGCCATTCCACCCCGATCGCATGGCGAGCCGCATCCTGGGCATGGGCGACGTCCTCACCCTCATCGAGAAGGCCGAGGAGGCGTATGACCAGGAGGAGGCCGAGAAGGCGGCGGCCAAGCTCCAGAAGGGTCAGTTCACGCTGGAGGACTTCCTCGAGCAGATGCAGCAGATCAAGAAGATGGGGCCGCTGCAGAACATCATCGGTATGATCCCGGGCATCCCGAAGGAGCTGAAGAAGGCCGAGATCGACGAAGGCGAGCTCGGTCGGGTCGAGGCGATCATCCGGTCGATGACGCCTCAGGAGCGTAGGAACCCCTCGGTCATCAACGGGTCGCGGCGTCTGCGGATCGCGCAGGGGAGCGGCATGACCACGACCGACGTCAACCAGCTCCTCAAGCAGTTCAAAGAGATGCAGAAGATGATGAAGTCGTTCGGCAAGGGGTCGAAGGGCCGAGTGCCCACCCTGCCGGGTCTCAATTAGGAAAGCGAGAGAACAGCGACGTGGCCGTCAAGCTCCGCCTGATGCGGATGGGCAAGAAGAAGCAACCGACCTACCGGGTGGTGGCAGCCGACAGCAGGTCGCCGCGTGACGGTCGATTCATCGAGATCGTCGGCACCTACCAGCCGCGCGCCGAGCCTTCGGTGGTCAACATCGACAACGACAAGGCCGTGGGTTGGCTGGCAAAGGGGGCGCAGCCCACCGAGGTGGTCGAGAAGCTGTTGAAGATCTCTGGCGCGTGGGACCAGTTCAAGACGCCGGGCACGTCGTGACCGACACCGACGCTGACCTCGACGACGACCGTGACGACGACCTCGACGACGACCGCGACGACGGCAACCGTGTCATCGGGGCGGTCTCGCGCAACGTGCTCGACTATCTCGCGCAGGCGATCGTCGAGGACCCCGCGGCGGTGATGATCGAGATCGACGAGGGCCGGCGCAACAACGCGGTCACGCTGCGCCTGCACGTCTCGCCCGACGACATGGGCCGTGTCATCGGTCGCCGGGGCCGGGTGGCGCAGGCCATCCGCACGGTGGTGCGCGCCGCCGGCGCAGGTGAGGGCGTCGACGCGCAGGTCGACATCGTCGACTGAGCCGGTCATCCGCTGAGTTGCTCGAGGTCGGCCGGATCGTCAAGCCCCACGGCATCCGCGGCGAGGTGATCGTCGACCTCGTCACCAACCGCACCGAGCGGGTGGCGGTGGGCTCGGTGCTCGCCACGCCGCGCGGCCCGCTCGAAGTGGAGCGCTCCTCGCCGCACCAGGGCCGGTGGATCGTCGCCTTCGCCGGCGTGGCCGACCGCAACCAGGCCGAGGCGTTGCGTGGCACGCCCCTGTCGGCTGAGCCCATCGACGACGAGGGTGAGCTGTGGGTGCACGCGCTCATCGGCGCCGAGGTCGTCGACGTCAGCGGTCGCACGTACGGCCGGGTGGAGTCGGTCGAGGCCAACCCGGCCAGCGACCTCCTGGTGCTGGGCGACGGGCGGCTGGTGCCGCTCGTCTTCGTGGTCGAGTCGTCCGCGGACCGCATCGTGGTCGACGTGCCCGCCGGCCTGTTGGATTGATGTCGCCCGTCTCGCCGCGCAGAACGGTGTGACGTGCGGATCGACGTCTTCACCTGCCTGCCGCAACTGCTGGAGGCACCGCTCAACGGAAGCCTGCTCGGTCGGGCACGCGAGCACGGGCTCGTCGACGTCCGGCTGCACGACCTGCGCGACCACACCACCGACCGGCACCGGTCGGTGGACGGCCCGCCGTTCGGCGGTGGCGCCGGCATGGTGCTCGCTCCGGAGCCGATCTTCCGCGCCGTGGAGGCGGTCGTGCCACCGCGTCCGCTCTTCCTCCTCGGTCCCGGCGGGCGTCGATTCGATCAGGGGTTGGCCCGCGAGCTCGCCGCGGGCCCGGGTTTCTCGCTGCTCTGCGGCCGCTACGAGGGAGTCGACGAGCGCGTGCGCGATCACCTCGTGGACGGCGAGTTGTCGGTCGGCGACTACGTGCTCGCCGGTGGCGAGGCGGCCGCCTTCGTCGTCGTCGAGGCGGTGACGCGTCTCGTCCCGGGAGTGATGGGCAACGACGCGTCGGCGGAGGAGGAGTCGTTCGTCGAGGGGCTGCTCGAGTATCCCCACTACACCCGCCCGGCGACGTTCCGGGGACACGAGGTGCCCGAGGTGCTGCGCTCCGGCGACCACGGCCGCATCGCCCGGTGGCGACGGGCGCAGGCCCTGGCCCGAACCCGCGCGGCCCGGCCCGACCTGATCGACGCGCGTGGGGGCTTGAGCGCCGAGGAGCGTGCCCTGCTCGACGAGTTCGGGTTCTGATGACCGCGCGTGTATCCTGAGCCGTCCCCGGGACCCTGGCCAGGAGCCTGTCGCGCCGTGAACCCCACTGATCTCGTCGATCGCAGCAGCCTCCGTGACGACGTCCCCGCGTTCTCGCCGGGCGACGCGGTGAAGGTGCACGTACGGGTGGTGGAGGGCAGCCGTCAGCGCATCCAGGTGTTCCAGGGAGCGGTCATCCGCCGCCAGGGCTCCGGCGTGCGCGAGACGTTCACCGTGCGGAAGGTGAGCTTCGGAGTCGGCGTCGAGCGCACGTTTCCCGTGCACTCGCCGATCATCGCCCGCATCGAGGTGCTGACCCAGGGCGACGTGCGTCGGGCGAAGCTGTACTACCTGCGTGACCGGTCCGGAAAGGCCGCGAAGATCAAGGAGAAGCGCAGCGTCCGCTGAGCCCGAGGCGGTGCCCGAGATCGGGCTGCCGCGAATGCACTGGGCGAAGGAGGTGGGCCTTCTCGTCGCCGTCGCGCTGCTGGTCGTGTGGCCGGTGCGCACGTTCGTCGCCCAGGCGTACTACATCCCCTCGGCGTCGATGACCCCGCAGCTCGAGGTCAACGACCGCGTCGTCGTCTCGAAGCTCGCGTACGACCTGCACGACCCGCGCCGGGGCGACATCGTGGTCTTCGACGCGCCGCCGGGCCTGCCCGCTCCGCCGGACCACGCGTCGGCGCCGATCCGTTTCATATCAAGCGGGTGGTGGCTCTCCCGGGTGAGCGGGTCGAAGGCCGCCAGGGGCGGATCCTCGTCGACGGCAAGCGGTTGGTGGAGCCCTACCTGCCGCCCGGCACCTCGACCGCGACCTTCGCGCCGACCGTCGTGCCCGCCGGCCGGCTCTGGGTGATGGGCGACAACCGGTCGAACTCGGAGGACAGCCGGGTCTTCGGCCCGATCCGCCGCTCGACGGTCGTGGGCCGGGCCGTCGTGCGGGTGTGGCCGGTCCAACGAACATCGTTCCTCTGACACGTAGAGTGGAACGATGAGCGAGCACCGAAGCGTGGTGCACCAGAGCGAGCACCAAAGCGAAGCGGAGGAGCGCAGCTCCATCAATACGAGCGTGGTGCACCCGTGAGCGCCGAGGACCTCGAGCGGTACGAGACCGAGATCGAGCTCCAGCTCTACGAGGAGTACCGCGACGTCATCAAGATGTTCTCCTACGTCGTGGAGACAGAGCGCCGCTTCTATCTCGCCAACTCGGTCGACATGAACCTGCGCACCGAGGACAACCGCACCTACTTCGAGCTCGACATGCGCGACGCGTGGGTGTGGGACATGTACCGGCCGGGCCCGGCGCGCTTCGTCTCGTCGGTGCGCGTCGTCACGTTCAGAGACGTGAACGTCGAGGAGATCCGTCGGGAGGAGTAGTTCGGTGACGCATGCTCGCCGGGCACTGGGCGCGAGCGGCGAGGAGCTGGTTGCCGAGTGGTACGAGGCGCGCGGCTACCGCGTGCTGGACCGCAACTGGCGCTACCAGCGCGGCGAGCTCGACATCGTGGCGTCCCGCGGTGCGCTCGTCGTCTTCTGTGAGGTGAAGACCCGCACGTCGGACGCGTTCGGTGTGCCGGCCGAAGCCGTCACCCGCACGAAGCGGGCGCAGCTGCGCAAGCTCGGCGTGCAATGGCTCGAGCAGGCCGGCCGGCGCAGTGCCGGTGAGATCCGCTTCGACGTGGCGTCGGTGCTCGCCGGCGACGTCGAGGTGATCGAAGCCGCGTTCTGACTGCGTTTCGATCGCGGTTGCCCTCAGCGTCGGCGGTCGCGGTGCGCCCAGCACGCGTGGTGCCAATGGCGGCGCAGGTCGGGCGCGTCGGAGGGCACCACGACGAGATGACCGGTTCCGGGCTCGATCCACTGGTTGCAGCCCGGGCACCGATAGCGCTTCACCGCCTGATACGGCTGGACCCGGGTGACCGTCACCTCGGGATCAGGGCCCACGCGAGCACGAGCGCGATCACGACGAAGGCGGCCGCGACGAGCGCGTAGTCCGACGTGCGCCGCTTCTGCTGGCGGAAGGGGTTGAAGCCCACAGGGTCACTATCGTGCCAGCCATGGAGAGCTACGAGACGCTGCTCGTCGACCGCCGTGACGGCGTGGTCACCGTCACCATGAACCGGCCGCACCGCAAGAACGCGGTGACGGCGACGATGATGGAGGAGCTCATTGCGGTCATCACCGAGACGGCCGCGCAGCGCGACGACCGGGTGCTCGTGCTCACCGGCGCCGGGGGCGCCTTCTGCTCGGGTGCAGACCTGAGTGAGTCGCCCGTGAGCGACGGGCTGACCTCGATGCGTCACGTCGGCGATCTCATCCTCGGCCTGCACCGCTTGACCAAGCCCACCATCGCGAAGGTCGGCGGGGTGGCCGCGGGGATGGGCGCGAACATGGCGCTGGGGTGCGACCTCATCCTCGCGTCCGACGACGCTCGCTTCATCGAGATCTTCTCGAAGCGCGGGATGTCGATCGACGGAGGCGGCAGCTGGGTGCTGCCGCGTCTCGTCGGCCTGCACCGGGCCAAGGAGCTCGCGTTCTTCGCCGAGCCGCTGTCGGCACCCGACGCGTTGGCCATGGGACTGGTGAACCGGGTCGTGCCCGCCGACGAGCTCGACGCGCTGGTCGACGAGTGGGCCGCCCAGCTCGCCGCGGGCCCCACGATCGCGCTGTCGATGACGAAGACGCTCCTCAACCACGGCTCCCTGGTGTCGATGCAGCAGGCGCTGGAGGACGAGGCCCGGTGTCAGATCGTCTGCAGCGGTACCGCAGACATCGTCGAGGCGATGAAGGCCTTCGTCGAGAAGCGCGAGCCCCATTTCGAAGGCCGCTGACCCGGGAGCGAAGCGACCGGCAAGCACTGTCGCACCCTCCCGATAGGGTGACAGCCACTTCCTCCTTGCGTGAACCGATACCGCAGGAGGAGCGCCCGTGCTCGCCACCATCCCCTCCGCCACCCTGCTGGGTGTCGAGGGGCACCCCGTCGCCGTCGAGGTGCACGTCTCCAACGGGCTGCCCGGGTTCACGATCGTCGGCCTCCCCGACGCCGCCTGCCGCGAGTCGCGCGACCGGGTCCGGGCCGCGCTCCTGTCCAGCGGGCTGGCCTGGCCGATGCGGCGGGTCACGGTCAACCTGGCGCCCTCCGGCATGCGCAAGGGGGGTGCGGGCCTCGACCTTCCCATCGCGGTGGGGCTGCTCGTGGCCATCGGCGAGCTGTCCGCCGAGGCCGTCGCCGGCTGTGCGTTCCTCGGCGAGCTCGGGCTCGACGGCTCGCTGCGGCGTGTCCCCGGCGTGGTGCCGTTGGTCGACGCGCTCCGCACCCGGTCGGTTGCGGTGCCGCTCGAATGCAGCGCCGAGGCCGGGCTCGTCGGGCGTCACGCGGTCAGGGGGGCATCAGCCCTGCGCGAGCTGGTCGACTGCCTGAAGGGCGATGCGCCCTGGCCGCCGGCGCCCGAAGCCGGCCCCGCGCCCCGCGACGCGGCTTCCCCCGACCTCGCCGACGTCCGCGGTCAGCCCGTGGGCCGTACGGCCATCGAGGTATGCGCGGCAGGTGGCCACCACTGCCTGCTGTCCGGGCCGCCCGGCGCGGGCAAGACGATGCTCGCGCGGCGCCTGCCCGGCCTGCTCCCGACGCTCACGCGCGACGAAGCGCTCGCGGCGACGCGCGTCCACTCCGCGGCAGGTGTCCCGCTGCCCGGTGGCTGGCTGGTCACCCGGCCACCGTTTCGCGCGCCGCACCACGGAGCATCCGCGGTGTCGCTCATCGGAGGCGGCACCGCGGCGATGCGCCCGGGCGAGATCAGCCTGGCCCACAGCGGCGTGCTCTTCCTCGACGAGATGGGAGAGTTCCCCCGGCACGTGCTCGACGCACTGCGTCAGCCGCTCGAGGAAGGCGTAGTGCGCGTGTCGCGCGCCAGGGCCAGCGTCATCTTTCCCGCCCGCTTCCTGCTCGTGGGCGCCACCAACCCCTGCCCGTGCGGGGCCGGTGGGCCGCGCAACTCGTGCCGCTGCAGCGAAGCGGCGCGCTCGCGTTACGCGCGCCGGCTATCGGGCCCGCTCCTCGACCGCTTCGACCTGCGCGTGCTCGTGAGCCGGCCCGAGGTCGGCGAGCTGATGGGAGGCACCGGCGGTGAACCCTCGTCGGTCGTTGCCGAGCGCGTGGCCTCGGCTCGCGCACGCGCCCGGTCGCGGGGTGTTGCGTGCAACGCGGCGCTGCCGGCCGGGCGCCTCGACGACGTCGCCCCCCTCACCACCGCGGCGTCGCGCCTCCTCGAGCACAAGCTCCGGGCCGGTCAGCTCGGCGCGCGCGGCCTGCACCGCGTCCGGCGTGTGGCACGAACGCTCGCAGACCTGGCGGAGGCCGGGCACACCGTCGGCGAGGAGCACGTGTGCCTGGCCCTCGATCTACGGGCCGAGCCTCTCGTCGGCGAGATGGTCGCGTGAGAGTGGGAACGGCCACGGGGCCTGAGCCTCAGGGGCCCCTCCGGACGGTTCCGTCCCCGTTGGAGTCGGGCTCGTGAGTGGCGAGCGCCCGCCGCTCGAAGGGTTCGCGGCCGCGCTCGCCGGGCTCCCCGCGATGGGTCCCAGCCGGATCGCGGCGTTGCTCGACACCTGGCCGGCCGACGACGCGTGGGCACGCGTGGTCGAGGGCCGGGCGATGCGACACGAGCGAGTCGAGTCGACCTGCGGACCCCGACCGGCTCGCATCGCGAGCGAATGGCGCCGGGCCGCACGTGCGACCGATGTCGCCGAGCACTGGTCGCGCTACGCGGCCCACGGCGTCGGCGTCCGGGTGCTCGGGCATCACGGGTATCCGGTCGCGCTGGCGGACGACAACGACCCACCGCGCGTGCTGTTTCACCGCGGCGACCTCGATGCGCTCCACGGCACGCGCGCGTCCATCGTCGGCACGCGCCGGTGCACTCGTTACGGTCACGACATCTCGTTCGAGTTCGGACGCGACCTCGCGCGTGCGGGCGTGCGCGTGGTGTCCGGGCTCGCGCTCGGCATCGACGGCGCGGCGCACCGCGGCGCGCTCGAGGCGACCGACGATGGTGGGGCACCGCCGATCGGCGTGGTGGGCAGCGGGCTCGACGTCATCTACCCGAAGGCCCACGCCCGGCTGTGGGACGAGGTCGCCCGGGCGGGGGTGCTGCTGAGCGAGGCGCCGTTGGGCGCCGCGCCCGAGCCCTGGCGCTTCCCCGCGCGCAACCGCATCATCGCCGCGCTCGGGTCGGTGGTCGTCGTCGTCGAGTCCCACCCGCGCGGCGGGTCACGCCACACCGTCGACGAAGCCGCCGCCCGGGGCCGTCGCGTGCTCGCGGTCCCGGGATCGGTTCGGAGCGCGGCATCGGCGTTCACCAACGAGCTCCTGGCCGAGGGTTGCCATCCGGCGCGCGACAGCACCGACGTCCTCGTCGCGCTCGGCCTCAGCACGGCGGTCGCAGGCGCCGCGGTCGCAGGTGGCGCGGATGGCGCGGGCCGCGCCGATCGCCGCCGCGCTCCCGACGCGATGGGGTCGAGTGTCCTCGACGCCCTCGGCTGGGACGCGGCCAGCCTCGAGGAGCTGGCCGCCCGCACCGCGCAACCCCCGGCCCGGCTCAGCGTCGTGTTGAACCACCTCGAGCGCGACGGCTGGGTCGAGGTCCGCGGCGGCTGGTGGGAGCGGATCACCGAGGTAGCGGGATGAGACCGGTAGGTTGGGCCCGTGGATTGGCAGCACGAAGCGTTCGTGCGCTCGCTGTCCTCGGCCTCCTCCAACACGGTTGTGGCCTACGGCCGCGACGTGGCCGCGTTCGTCCGGTGGGCGGAGCGGGGCGGGCTCAGCGGGCCCGCCGACGTCACGCGTCTGCACCTCCGCCGCTACCTCGCGTACCGCACGACGCTGGGCCGCAAGTCGCGCACGATCGCGCGCGAGGCGGCATCGTTGCGGCGGTACTTCGGTTGGCTGTTGCATGCGGGCGCGATCGATGTCGACCCCTCCCGGCGCCTCTCGGCCCCGCGTGGCGAGGCACGGCTGCCTCGGGTGCTGCGCGACGCCGAGCTGGAGACGGTGCTCGAGGCTCCCGGCCCGCCGCCCACCGACGAGCTGGCCTGGGCCGTTCATCTCCGCGACAACGCGGTCGTCGAGCTCCTGTACGGGAGCGGTCTCCGAGTCGCCGAGCTCTGTGGTCTGCGCCCCCCCGACCTCCAGCTGCGAGAACGGCGGGTGACAGTGTGGGGCAAGGGCGACAAGCAGCGGTGGGTGCCGATGAGCGAGCCGTCGGTCGAAGCGGTGCGGGCATGGCTGGCGCATGGCCGGGCACACCTCGTGGGCGAGCGTTCCCCCGCCGACGCCGCCTTCCTCAACCGCAGGGGTGGTCGGCTCACGCCACGCGACGTCCGGCGCATCCTCGACCGTCGAGCGAGCGATCCCACCCATCCCCATGCGCTCCGGCACACGTTCGCCACCCATCTTCTCGACGGTGGGGCAGACCTGCGTGCCGTTCAGGAGCTGCTGGGTCATGCCGACCTGGCGACCACCCAGCTATACACTCATGTCAGCAAGCAGCGGCTTCGTGCCGTGTACGAAGCAACGCACCCTCGTGCCTAGGACGTCCGTGGAACCCGACGACGACGCGGCAGCCGTCTCCCAGCTCTGGAAGGAGTACAAGGAGACCAACGCCCGCGACGCCCGCGACAAGCTCATCGTTCAGTACTCACCGCTGGTGAAGTACGTGGCCGGTCGCGTCTCCGTGGGGCTCCCGCAGAACATCGAGCAGGCCGATCTGGTCAGCTACGGCATCTTCGGGCTCATCGATGCCATCGACAAGTTCGACACCGACCGGGGCATCAAGTTCGAGACGTACGCGATCGCGCGCATCAAGGGCTCGATCATCGACGAGCTCCGGTCGATCGACTGGGTGCCACGCTCGGTGCGGGCGAAGGCCCGATCGGTCGAGAAGGCGTACACGAAGCTCGAGAACGACCTGCACCGCACCCCGACCGACGCCGAGGTGGCGGCGGAGCTGGGCATGACCGAGGGCGAGCTCCACGGTGTGTTCAACCAGATCTCCTTCGTCGGCCTCGTCGCCCTCGACGAGATGCTGTCGGTCGGCGGTGAGCGCGGCGAGTCCACGACGCTCGGCGACACGATCCCCGACAAGGGCGAGGGACCGGTCGCGGCGTTCGAGGTCGAGGAGATGAAGCAGATCCTCGCCGACGCCATCAACCGCATGCCGGAACGCGAGAAGGTCGTCCTCACGCTCTATTACTACGAGGGCCTCACGTTGGGCGAGATCGGCGAGGTGCTCGGCGTCACCGAGAGCCGGGTCTGTCAGATCCACACCAAGGCGGTGCTGCAGCTCCGGTCGAAGCTGGCCGAGCCCGAGCGCGAGCTGGCCTGAGCTCCTCCCTATCCGGCGGTAGCCTGCGCGCCGGCGCTTCCCCCTCAGAGCCCCCGAGGCCCGGGAGTCGCCATGCTGTCGCTGCTGTCGCTGCGCACCACCCTCACCGCCCTCACCGCGGTCGTCACGTTGGCCGCGGTCGGCTATCGACCGCCGATCGACGCTCCGGTCGTCGACCCGTTCCGTGCCCCACCGGCGCCCTGGGCGGCGGGCAACCGGGGGATCGACTACGCCACCGTGCCCGGCACCCGGGTCGGGGCGGCCGCCGACGGCGCCGTGGTGTTCGCGGGCATGGTGGGCGGGTCGCTCCACGTCGTGGTGCGTCATGCCGACGGGATCCGCACGAGCTACTCGTTCCTGCGCACGGTGCTGGTCCACCGGGGCGACCGGGTCGTCCGGGGCGAGCCCGTCGGCACCGCCGGCGACCGCTTCCACTTCGGCGCCCGGATCGGCGACGTCTACATCGACCCCGCCCTCCTCTTCGGTGACGCAGGCCCGTCCCGGGTGCACCTCGTTCCCGACCGCGACGCCGCCGGGGCCGTGGTGAGCGATCGGGTGCGGTGGCACTAGAGTGGGTCGATCCCAGCGATCGTCGCCGGGGTTCACCACGTCCGTGCGCACCCCACGGTCGCCCTTCGGGGCGCAGCGCCCGGGCCCACCAACCGATGGGAGGAGTGTTTTTCGTGGCTGTCGTCACCATGAAGCAGCTGCTCGAGGCCGGGGTCCACTTCGGCCACCAGACCCGGCGCTGGAACCCGAAGATGCGACGCTTCATCTTCGGCGAGCGCAACGGGATCTACATCATCGACCTGCAGCAGACCCTCGAGCGCATCGAGACCGCGTACACGTACGTGCGCGACACCGTCTCCGATGGAGGCTCGATCCTCTTCGTCGGCACGAAGAAGCAGACCCAGGACCCGGTGGCGCGCTACGCCGACAAGTGCGGCATGCCCTACATCAACGAGCGCTGGCTCGGCGGCATGCTCACCAACTTCCAGACGATCAGCTCGCGCGTGAAGAAGATGCAGGAGTACGAGTCGATGCAGGCCGCCGGTGACTTCGACGCGATGCCGAAGAAGGAGGCGCTGATCCACTCGCGCGAGCTCGAGAAGCTCCAGCGCAACCTGGGCGGGATCCGCACCATGGCGAAGCTCCCCGACGCGGTGTTCATCATCGACACCAAGAAGGAGCACATCGCGGTCACCGAGGCCAACAAGCTCGGCCTGCCGATCGTCGCCGTCGTCGACACCAACTGCGACCCCGACGTCGTCCAGTACGTCATCCCCGGCAACGACGACGCGATCCGCGCGGGCACGCTGCTGTGTCGCGTCATCAGCGACGCGGTCGAGGAGGGGCGCTACATCGCCTCGCGGCGCAACGCCCGCCCGGTGACCACCAAGGCCGACCTGGGCGCCCCCGACCCTGAGAGCGAGGCCCGTCGCGTCCACCAGCAGGCCGAGGCGCGGCGTCAGGCCGCGCTGCAGGCCCAGGAGCGCGAGGCCCGCCTGGCGGCGTCGAGCCGCCGGCCGGCGGCGAGCGAGCCCGACCCCGACAACGCCACCGGCACCACCACCGCGACCGCGTCTCCCGCCACGCCCCCGCCGCCTCCACCTCCTCCACCCCCCGAGGCGCCGTGATGGCCGACTTCACCGCGAAGGACGTGCAGCGCCTCCGCCAGGACACCGGCGCGGGGATGATGGACGCGAAGCGCGCGCTCGAGGAGTGCGCGGGCGACTTCGACGCGGCCAGGACATGGCTGCGCGAGAAGGGGAAGGCGCAGGCGGCGAAGCGCTCCGACCGCGAGAGCTCACAGGGCGCGATCGCCGCCGCGAACACGGGTACGGCCGCGGCTGCCGTCGAGCTCAGGTGCGAGACCGACTTCGTGGCCAAGTCCGCCGAGTTCAGAAGCTTGGTGTCCGAGCTGGCGGAGGCGGTCGCAGCCAAGGGCGAGGCGTCCGCCGACGAACGGGCCGGCGACATCACCGACCTGGGCGTGACGCTCAAGGAGAACATCACGCTGGGCCGCGTGGTGCGCTTCGAGGCGGCCGCGGGCGCCGTCCTCGACACCTACCTGCACGTGCAGAGCGACCGCGGGGTCATCGGCGTGCTCGTCGAGCTCACCGGTGGCGACCAGGCGCTCGCGCACGAGGTCGCGCTGCACATCGCGTCGGCGAACCCGCGATACCTCAGTCGCGACGACGTCCCCCCGGAGGTCGTCGCGGAGGAGCGCGCGGTGCTCGAGAACCTGACGCGCAACGAGGGCAAGCCCGACCAGGCGATCCCCAAGATCGTCGAGGGCCGGATGAACGGCTTCTTCAAGGAGGCGTGCCTGCTCGAGCAGCCGTACGTCAAGGACCAGAAGCAGACCATCCGCCAGCTGCTGGGTGGCGCCGACGTCACCCGCTTCGCGCGCCTGGAGATCGGGAAATAGCGCTGATGCCCGACGGCCTCCCGCAGTGGTCGAGGGTGGTGCTCAAGCTGTCCGGCGAGGCGTTCGCCGACTCGACCATCGGCTACGGCATCGACGGCAAGGTGGTCGCCAGAATCGCGAGCGAGCTGGCCGACGCGAGCAGCGACCTCGGCGTACAGGTGGCCGTCGTCGTGGGTGGCGGCAACATCTGGCGTGGGCTCACGGGTGAGGGCGCGGGCATGGACCGCGCCAACGCGGACTACATGGGCATGCTCGCCACCGTCATCAACGCGCTGGCGCTGCAGGACGCGCTCGAGAAAGTGGGTCAGGCCACGCGCGTGATGACCGCCATTCAGATGGCCCAGATCGCCGAGCCCTACATCCGGCGCCGCGCGATGCGTCACCTCGAGCGGGGGCGGGTGGTGATCTTCGCAGGCGGCACCGGCAACCCGTACTTCACGACCGACACCACCGCGGCGTTGCGCGCTGCCGAGATCGGGGCCGCCGCGATCCTGAAGGGCACGCACTCGGGAGTCGACGGCGTCTACACCGACGACCCCCTGCTCAATCCGGAGGCGACCAAGTTCAGCGAGGTGGCCTACCTCGACGTGTTGCGCCTGGGCCTCAAGGTCATGGACTCCACCGCCATCACCTTCTGCATGGACAACAACCTGCCGATCGTGGTCTTCAACCTCATGGAGCCGGGCAACATCCGCCTCGCCCTCGAGGGGGAGGCGATCGGTACGCTTGTCCGATGACAGAGGATCGCTCTGCCGAAGACGTCCTCCTCGAGACCGTCGAGAAGATGGCCAAGGCGGTCGCCCACACCCAGGGCGACTTCTCCTCTGTCCGCACCGGCCGCGCCACTCCGGCGCTGGTCGAGAAGATCAAGGTCGAGTACCACGGCACCGAGGTGCTCCTCCAGCAGCTGGCCGGGTTCAACGTCCGCGAGGCGCGGCTGCTCGAGATCCAGCCCTATGACAAGAACGACCTCAAGGCCATCGAGAAGGCCATTCAGCACTCCGACCTCGGCATCAACCCCTCCAACGACGGCCAGGTCATCCGCCTGGCGTTCCCGCAGCTCACCGAGGAGCGGCGCCGGGAGATGGTCAAGGTCGTGAAGCACAAGGCGGAGGAGGGGAGGGTGGCCGTGCGCCAGGTGCGACGGACCGCCCGCCACGACCTCGAGGCGCTCGAGCGCGACCACAACCTGTCGGGCGACGAGCTCGAGCGGGCGGAGAAGGAGCTCGAGAAGCTGACCCACGAGTACGTGGCCGAGATCGACCGAATGCTGCAGCACAAGGAGCAGGAGCTGCT
Source organism: Actinomycetota bacterium (assembly GCA_005888325.1). NCBI lineage: Bacteria > Bacillati > Actinomycetota > Actinomycetota bacterium. Next base: position 49,279 of record VAWU01000068.1, on the reverse strand, counting down.
CGAGGTCTGAGCTGTCAGGAGGGGTCACGTGGGCGACCGCGACGTTGACGAGGAAGACGAGATCGAGGTCCGGCACACACCGCGTGCGCCCACCGAGGGCGTGCGCATCATCGGCGCCGAGGAGGCGCAGGCGGCCATCGAGACCGGGCAGGCGGCGGGCAAGCGGCCCGACGACGAGCTGCGGTTCGGCGACGTCCCCCCCTCGCCCGAGGGGCCGCGCCCGCCGGTGAGCTTCCCGCTCGCCGAGGACAGCGACCCGTCGACGGCCGTGCCCAAGCCGCCGCCGGTCGCGCCGACGTCGCGCGGCACGACGACGGGCGCCGGCGAGCCCGGGCCGCCCGCCGCCGACCTCCCGCACTGGACCGAGCCCCCCACGGGCGAGGTGCCGCGGATCCTCCCCGAGTCCGACGACGCCTCCGCCGCAGACGACGACATCGACGCCTGGTCGTCGGTCTCGAGCCCGCGCTGGCGCGACCAGCCCGGCGACTGGGAAGGCCGCGACTTCGAGGACGACGAGCTGCAAGGTGCCCGCGACACCCGCGTCGGCGCGCTCGCCGACCGGCCCGAGCACAGCGACCTCTACTCCTTCGACGAGCCCGAGACCGAGGCGCAGCCCTCCGCGCCCGAGCCACCCCCCGTGCGGGCCAGTTCCCGGCCGCGGCCCCCGTTGCTCGACGACGAACGCGCCGACGGTGGTGGACGCAACGTGCCCGTGGCCGTCGCGACCGCCCTCGGCCTCGGGGGCGTCGTGCTGCTCGCCGCCGCCGCCGGGCCGGGCGTGCTGCTCGTGGTGGCCGGCGCCGCCGTCTTCCTCGCGGTCGCCGAGATCTACAACGGCCTCCGCCTCGCTGCCTACCACCCCGCGACGGCGCTGGGCCTCGTGGGCACGATCTCGCTCATGGCCGCGGCCTACCGGAACGGCGAGGCCGCGTTCCCCCTCGTGCTCGCCATGTTCGTCGTGTTCGGCTTCCTCTGGTACCTGATCGGGGTCATCCGGGCGCGTCCCGTGCCGAACCTCTCGGTCACCATCCTGGCCTTCGCCTGGGTCGGCTTCCTAGGCTCGTTCGCGGCACTGCTGCTGAAGTTCCCCCACCGCCACGGCGTGGCGTTCCTGCTGCTCGCCATCATCGCCACCGTCGCCAACGACGTGGCCGCGTTCTTCGTCGGGAGCCGGTTCGGCCGCTCGCCGATGGCGCCCGCCATCAGCCCCAACAAGACCTGGGAGGGCTTCCTCGGGGCATCGGTCGCCACCGTGATCGTCACGGTGGCGGTCGTCGCGGCCTTCGGGCTCGACCCGTGGACGATCCGTCGCGCCTTCCTCCTCTCGCTGGTCGTGATCGTGTTCGCGCCCCTCGGCGACCTGTGCGAGTCGCTGGTGAAGCGCGACCTCAACCTCAAGGACGCGGGCTCGCTCCTCCCGGGTCACGGCGGGGTGCTCGACCGGCTCGACGCGCTGCTGTTCGTCGTGCCCGCCACCTACTATCTCGTGCGGCTCCTCGAGCTGCATTGATCCGGTGAGGACGGTCAGCCTGGTCGGCTCCACGGGGTCGATCGGCACCCAGGCCATCGACGTGATCCGGTCCGAGCCCGGACGCTACGAGGTGGTGGCCCTCGGCGCGGCGTCGTCCATCGAGCGGCTGGCCGAGCAGGCCCACGCCCTGCGGCCCAAGCGGGTGGCCATCGCCGACTCGACGAAGGCCGCCGCGCTTGAGGCGCAGGTCCCCGCGGGCACCGAGGTCTGGGCCGGGCCCGAGTCGCTCGTGGCCATCGCGCGCGACGCCGACGTCGTGCTCAACGCGGTCGTCGGCTTCGCGGGGCTCGGCGTCACCTTGGCCGCGCTCGAGGCGGGCGCCCGCCTGGCGCTGGCGAACAAGGAGTCGCTCATCGCCGGCGGGCCGGTCGTGCAGCGGGCCCGGGCCACCGCCGGCGCCGAGCTGGTGCCGGTCGATTCAGAGCACGTCGCCGTGCACCAGTGCCTGCAGGCCGCCGGAGTGGCCGGGGCCGAGCGGGTGCGGCGCATCGTCCTCACCGCGAGCGGCGGCCCCTTCCGGGGCCGCTCGGCCGCGGATCTCGCCCACGTGACCGTCGACGACGCCCTGGCCCACCCGACGTGGCGGATGGGGCCGAAGATCACCGTCGACTCCTCCACGCTGATGAACAAGGGCCTCGAGGTGATCGAGGCGCACGAGCTCTTCGGTGTCGACTACGGGTGCATCGAGGTGGTCGTGCACCCGCAGTCGATCGTCCACTCGATGGTGGAGTTCACCGACGGGGCCACGCTGGCCCAGCTGTCGCACCCCGACATGCGGCTTGCCATCGGTTATGCGCTCGCATACCCCGATCGGGCCACGATCCCCTTCGGCAGCATCGACTGGGCGGCGCTCCGCCGGCTCGACTTCGAGCCGCCCGACCTCGCCGCGTTCCCGTGCCTGGCCCTCGCCTACGAAGCGGGTCGGGTGGGCGGCACCTGTCCGGCCTGGCTGAACGGCGCCAACGAGGTCGCGGTCGCCGCCTTCCTCGAAGGGGTCATCCCCTGGGTCGCCATAGCCGAAGTACTGCAGGAGGTGCTCTCGGGGCACGATGGAACAACCCCCACCAGTGCCGACGTTGTCATCGAAGCCGACAGGCGGTCCCGGGAATCGGCCCGGCGAGCCGTGGAACGGAGAGCAGCAGCCGCGTGACCGACACAGATCGCACCCAGCCCGGCGCGGGCGCCGACGCCGACCTCGAGGTGGCGCCTGGTAGCCCGCTGAGCATGTTCGGAGGGCGTCGCCCTCCCCGGGAGATGACACCCGACCAGCGGCGGGCGTCGTTGATCCGCCTGCTTGCCGTGGTGGGGATCACCCTCGCCTTCTCGATCGTGACCGGCGCGTTCCCGTTCGTCCTCGTGGTGATCGCGCTGATCGTGATGATCATGCTGCACGAGCTGGGGCACTTCCTGACCGCCAAGTGGAGCGGCATGAAGGTCACCGAGTACTTCCTCGGGTTCGGGCCCCGCCTGTGGTCGGTGCGCAAGGGCGAGACGGAGTACGGCGTCAAGGCGATCCCCGCGGGCGGTTACGTGCGGATCATCGGCATGAGCAACCTCGAGAAGGTCGAACCGGCCGACGAGGCCCGCACCTACCGGCAGCAGTCGTTCCCCCGCCGCCTGTCAGTGGCCGTCGCGGGCTCGACCATGCACTACGTCATGGCCTTCGTTCTGCTGTTCGTCCTCGTCACCGGGGTCGGCGTGCCCGCGACCACGCTCACCATCGGCGAGATCTCGAAGCTCGAGAAGGGCACCAGTCCCGCGCAGCGGGC